>JBEPYD010000006.1:0-22372 GCA_041641575.1 Bacteroidales bacterium | reverse complement strand
CGGTATTGTTGTTTGGCACTCGCAAGTGAATGATAATGAAAAATATGTCGCCATATTCAACACCAATGATGAAATTACCGCCTTTAATGCCAATGAAACAATTTCAGGATCTGATTTTTTTGATATTTGGTTAAATGAAAATATACTTCATACGGATTTACAACAACTTGAAATCCCTGCTCATGGCGTACGCTTTATAAAATACGAATAAAATTAAATAACAAAAAATGAAAATACAATTCTCCATTATTGCTGTTTTATTGTTTACAATTAGCTCATTAAATGCCCAAAAAATTACCGTCCAACAAAATCAGGTAACAGAGTGGTCCTATACCTCCTCAAAAACATATCAAAATCCTTTTCGGGATGTGGTTCTGGATATGATTGTAACCTCCCCGCAAGGAAAAAACCAAACAATACCTGCATTTTGGGCAGGTGACAATATCTGGACATTCAGATTTTCTGCCCCTCTTGAAGGGATATATACCTTTAAAACGGTCTGCAACGATGAAAAAAACAAAAACCTGCACAACCAAACAGGCCAAATAGAAGTGATTCAATATACCGGAGATAATCCGTTGTATAAGCACGGCCCACTGAAAATTATGACCAATAACAGGCAATTTGAACACGCTGATGGCACGCCTTTTTTCTGGCTGGCCGATCAATGGTGGCATGGCATGACAACACGTTTTAAATGGCCCGAAGATTTTCAGACACTAACTGCAGACCGTAAGGAGAAAGGCTTTTCTGTAATAGGATTTGCCGTGGCTTTCCCCTGCGATATTGAGCCTTTTGATCCACGCGGCGCCAATGAAGCCGGCCATGCCTGGATGGATTCTTCATTTGCTTCCATAAACCCGGCGTATTTTGATTTGACAGATCTGCGCATCAACCATTTACTTTCGCAAGGAATTGTTCCAAACATAATGGGATCCTGGGGTTATTATATGAAATGGACCGGTGTGGAAAACATGAAAGCGCATTACCGGTACCTGATTGCCCGTTATGCCGCGTATCCCATTACATGGACACTGGCCGGCGAAGTAACACTTGCTTATTACACCGATCTTGGCGATAACTGGGATTATTATAAAGCGCAATTCAGGGATCAGTGGTCAGAAGTGGGGCGATACCTGCAGGAAAACGATCCGTTTGACAGGCTTGTAACGGTACATCCCGGCCCTGGGATATGGGATGGTAAACCTCCCCTTGACGATATGAATGTGCTCGACTTTATCTTTTTACAATCCGGCCATGCAAATTTTCATACCTTACCGCGGGCTGTAAACCAGGTGTACGAAAATCTTGAATTATATCCTGACAGGCCGGTACTGCATGGCGAAGTATGCTTTGAAGGAATGAAAGGCAGTTCATGGAGTGATATCCAACGCTTCCTGTTCTGGAGTAATGTGCTATCAGGAACGGCAGGCTTCTCTTATGGTGTGGAAGGAATATGGCAGTTTAATACAGAGGAAGAACTCTTTGGAGCCTCTCCGGTAGGGAATGTATGGGGAAATGTTCCCTGGGAAGAAGCAATGCATTATAAAGGTTCTACGGAGGTAGGCATTGGTAAAAAATTAATGGAAAACTTTGAATACTGGCGCTTCGAACCCCACCGCGAATGGATAGAAGGTAAAAACAAAGATGGACTCTTTAGTAACTATTGCGCAGGTATTCCAGGTGAGGTAAGGGTTATTTATCTGTATGACAAGCCATCACGCTATAGTCCTTATGCCGTTGTAGACCTGGAAGAAGGAGGAAATTATGAGTACCAGTTCCTTGATCCTATTACCGGTAAAGCACATGAGCGTATCCCTTTTAAAGCTGATAGTGAAGGCCGCTGGGATGTGCCTGAACCACCTGTAATGCAGGATTTTGTTTTAGCTATTTACCCAATGCAGTAGGTGGTTTACCATATTTCTGTTTAAAACATTTTGTAAAATATGAAGAGTCATTAAATCCACATCGGTAACTTACTTCTTTTACAGAAATTTTTTGCTCCGTAAGTAGCTCATAAGCACGCTTAAGTCTTATATCACGTATAAGTTCTCCGGCAGAATTACCGGTGCTCACTTTTAGTTTTTTATGAAGAGAGGACCGGCTAAGACCAAGCTCTGTAGCAAGTTTTTCAACAGAAAATTCCGAATCATCCAGGTGCATTAGAATAATATCCTCAGTTTTCCTTACAAATTCATTTTCTCTGTGTAATAAAATAATGCGTTTTTGTCTGTTTCTTCGTCTCCGGAGTATAAGAAATCCGGTTAATCCAATTAAAATTAAGAAAAGATAAACAAGCAAGACAGGCGTGGTTTTATACCAGTAATTTGCTATGTAAAGTTGCAGGATATCGTCCGATTCATGCCAATTAACTCCGTCGATGGAGGTTTGCATTGAAAAACTGTATTTCCCCGGGGGGACGTTATAATAGGTAGCCACCCTGCTTTCTGTTCCGGCGTTTCCTGATTCTTCCTTTAGGTTCTCAGCTTTGAATTTATATTTAATTTTTTGTGGAGAAGAATAATCAAAAGCTGTAAAATTAATGAGCAGGTTGTATTCTCCAGGAGAAAGATGTAAATGGTATTTGCCATCCGCATTTAACACTGGAAAATAAGGCACATCATTAACCATAACCTTTTCAATGGCAGTTTTAGGATTGAATTTTCGTGGTTTTATCTCTCTGGGATCAAAAGCCACAAAACCACCGGTACCGCCAAATAAAAACAAGGAATCATTTACTTTTATACTGCTATGTATATTGAATTCATCAAATGACAAGCCATCGGCAGTGGTATAATTATAAAACTTACCCTTATAATAATTTGATAACCCTTCATTTGTTCCTAACCAGAAGCCTTCACTACCGGCTTTAATTACAGACCATACCGTATTGTTGATAAGACCATCAGCCTCGGTAAATGCATCAACCTTTCCTGATGAGAGAGAAAGAATAAGTAAGCCATTGCCCTCAGTGCCAATAATTAAGCTATCGCCATTCCGGGTGATTGCTTTTACAGCATTTGCATCAATTATTTTACCCGTTTGATTATATGCGAATTGGATGAACGCATGTTTGTCAGGATCAAATTTAAATAAACCTTTTCTTTGTGATCCTGCCCATATTTGGCCATCCTGATCTTCAAAAATATCCCAAACCTGTACCTTGGAAATAAGGGTGTCCCCTATCCTGAAGGATATCCGTTCAAATATTTCATCATCCTTTTGCTTCATAAAAAATGATTCATAGCTTCCTGCCCACAGATTAGATTTAGAGTCAGAGAAGAGACTAAAAACAACATTGGTTGTAAATCCTTCCGAATAATTGTAACGCCGTTTAATTATTAATGAATCACCATACCTATTGTATTCAGTTTTTATTATTCCATTTGACAAAGTTCCTATCCAAAGCTGATTATGTAAATCAGAAGTAATTTGTCTTATTTCATTTTCTGGTAAAAACCGATCTAGAACTTTTCCATTATGTGCATCATATAATAGCAGTCCCTTATCTGTACCTACCCAATATAAGGAATCTTTAAAAGGATGGAAATCCAGTACAGAAAAATCCTCAAGGGTTGCATTTTTGAAACTGAACCTCCTAAAGTTTTCAAATGGCTGTTGGTGTGGTAAATACTTTAAGCCTTCTTTAGTAAAAGGCACCCACATAACGTTGGTAAAATCAAAGAATATAAATCTTGCCGCAGACATTTCCAAAAGGGAAACACTTGTTTTTGAAATTTCAGATGGATGTTCAAAGTAATACATATTATTGCTCTCTGCCAGTATCCAAAATGTTTCCTGGTTATACTTAATATCCCTAAACATCCCTGATAAAAGTTTCTCATTCACAATGAAAAACGTTCTTTTTTGTAAATCAAATCCATATACGCCCCAATACGTGGTTACATAAGCAGTGTCACCATGTTGAGCAAAAGCGGTAATGTTGCTTGCTCCTTCGGTAGCATAAACAGTATTTAAAAACTGTATAAATCTTTTCTCTCCTACCACAGAAAGAAAGAGGCCTCTGGAAGTAGCCACTGATAAATTATTATTTTTATCAGATTTTATCTGGTTCACCCTTACGGGAACATTTTGCAGAAGTGGGTAATGAACGATTTCTTGATCTGTCGGGTTCAGACTGTAAATTCCATTATCAGTCCCTATCCAGAGAGTATTTCCTTTATCAAAATACAGGCATCTAACAGGCATTGATACAGGTAAGTTGTAATTAATAAATCTGCGTTTGTTTTTGAGATACTTGCTTACCCCATCCGCATGTGCAATCCATATATTTCCGTTGTCATCCTGAGCCAGGTCAGAAATAATATTATTACTAATTGATGTAGTATCATTGCTTAGGTTTCGAAAAGACAGGATTTCGTATCCATCAAAGCGGTTTAATCCATCCCAGGTGCCAATCCAGAGATATCCTTCCCTATCCTGCAGCATACAGCTAACAGTAGAGTTTGAAAGCTTGCCTTTTACAGGAACAAAATCACTAAGCCTTTTTGCAGGTTCATTGGCAAAAACACCGGCACAAAAAAGCATGAAAAATAATGGCAGTAATTTCATTTGGTCTCGCTGAGTTAAAGCAAGCTAAAAATAATTGTTATTATTCATATTAACAACAATGCTCCACAAAGCTATATCAGAAATGCAAAAAAAGTGGATAAAAGAAAACCTCAACTTCTTCATATTGCTTGCCACAAAAGTGCTTATTCACAAAAATACGCATTTTATGGTGGGTAAGTTGGAATTTATAGACAAACATTAAATGCATAAATAAGCCCTGTAGCAATAGCCACAAGGCTTATTAATTTATAGCAAATATTAAATTAAAATAGATGCACTACTGATTTCCCAGCGAAGGTGTACTTCTGTTTCTTTCTCTGTTGTTATCAGGAGATTGATTGCCATTATTCTGATGGTAGTATTCCAGCGCTTCGTCCATGTTACGGTTTAATTTACGTATACGTGTTTTTGGATCAGGGTGTGTAGATAAGAACTCTGGTGGCCTGCCCTGTCCGTCGCTTTTTGACATCATCCGTTGCCAGAATTCAGGTGCCTCACGCGGGTCGTAGCCAGCCATGGCCATAAAGTAGAGACCCAGCTCATCGGCTTCCGATTCATGTTTGCGACTGTAGGGCAACATTACACCCAGCTGTGAACCTAAGCCAAAAGCAGCCAGGGCGAGTTGCTGGGCGGTCTGACTTTCCTTTTTCAGTGCTTCGGAAAGTGCCATTCCACCTAACTGAATGGCGAGTTGCTGGCTTAAACGTTCATTGCTGTGTTGGGCAATAGCATGCGCTATTTCATGCCCCATTACAACGGCAACACCATTTTCATCCTGGCAAACAGGCATAATACCTTCATAAAAAGCAATTTTCCCTCCGGGCATGCACCAGGCATTCAGTATATCTTCTTCAAGTACATGATACTCCCAACGGTATCCGTCTATCCTTTTACCCATACCATTATTGTTCATATACTTCTCCACGGCGGCTGTAACTTTTCTCCCTGCATCACTCACCATATCTTTATATTGGGCATTGTCAGATATCTGGCTGTTGTTCATTACCTCCTGGTAACTGTTTTTTCCAAGCGATATCATCTGACTGGAAGGAATTGGAGCAAATTGTTTTCTGCCCGATAAAGGCACTGTGGAGCAGGCAGCAAATATTATCATGCCGGCATACATGAGGGCGAGTATGATGTGTAATTTTTTCATATTCTATTTTAAATTTTTATTGTTAATAATTTATAATTGAGAATAATACATTAAAAAAACATGCCAAACATTAATGAAGTGGTATTGTTTTTATACATATAGCATTTACCCAAATATAAAGTTATGGACTTAAAAAAATATTTTTCTGATGTAAAACAAATTCTGGCAAAGTCTGTTAAAAAGTATAAAAAAGACAACCCTATAAGACTTGCGGGAACCACTGCTTACTTTATCATCTTTGCCATTGCGCCCATTCTTATCATCATTATCTCTGTGCTGGGGCTTATTATAGAAGAAAAGACCATTAGCTCTAAGATATATAATGAGATAAATGCCATGATAGGGGAAGAGGGTACCGGCTTTATCAAAAACATAGTGGAAAACTTCCAAAATACTGACCGTAACTTTATAGGCACTATTGTGGGTATAGCTGTGTTCTTAATAGCATCAACAACCTTCTTCAGTGTTTTACAAAGCTCATTAAATTTCATTTGGCGCATCAGAGCCAAACCCAAACATAATATCCTTAAAGCATTAAAAGACCGACTACTTTCATTTGGATTGATTTTAAGCCTTGGCTTTATTATGTTAATCTCTCTGATCATTGATGCTGCTTTATCATTCCTGCGGGAATTTCTAAATAACTATATCGAAGATTACACGCTTTATTTAATAAAGCCCATTAATTTTGTGATTTCATTTGCCATTATAACGGTCATATTTGCCATGATCTATAAGTTCTTACCCGATGCAAACATCAAATGGCGGGTAACATGGGTAGGCGCTATTATTACAGCGGTTCTTTTTACCATAGGGAAATTTCTTATCGGATTTGCCCTTGGAGCGACAAATATAAATGTAATGTACGGGGCTGCCGGATCTGTAGTGGTGCTAATCCTTTGGGTATTTTATTCCTCGATCATCCTGTTTTTTGGGGCAGAAATTACCCAACAATACGCCATTCACTTTAAACATGAAATAAAACCAAGTAATTACGCCGTGGGAATTGAAATAAATGAGGTTGGAGAAAAAGCACCGGAAGAATACAATGGAGAAAAGTAATTTTTTTGCAAAAAGGGGTTTTCTTGCCAACACCCATTAAGGAGATAACCATAAACACGAATTCACTAATGTTTAAACCTGTGCTGAGGGGGCACAAGTGAAAAACGCTTGCACCACCATTGCTGGTGCAACTCTATCCCAATATTTCCCAATAGCGCGCAAGTCTTTTTGACTCGTGCCTTATGATAGAACCATAAAGCTGAAATAGTTAAAGGTAACTTATGCCAATTATTATATAAGCGTATGCAGAAATAAAAAAACCTTGTTTCAATATTAGGGCACAAGTGAAAAACACTTGCGCCAGGAAGGGTGTTGCATGTCTATCCCAATATCCCCAATAGCGCAAGTCTTTTTGACTTGTGCTTAATGCCAGAACCATAAGACTGAAATAACTAAAGTTGACTCAAGCCAATTTATTTTTCACTACAACCAGTGTTTGGCTGGTAGTCCGACCTGAAATTCGCAAAAACAATTGAACTTTATAATAACCCTAATTGATGATGTATCGAACCGAAAAAGCACCATCTTCCACCCAAAAATCTGTATAGGCAGCAATGTTAAACAAAGGTTTCCAGTCAAGGCTTATTTCAAAGGGGATTTTCTCAAAGGTATAACCTATACCAATAATTCCATCGAGGCCTATCATTAATTCCGTATCGTCGTGGTCAAACCAGGCCTGGTCTTTTTCTCCATTCCATAATCCAACATGGCCTCCCAATCCATAATAAAAATTTAACCGGTCTATGCTAAATACATCCTGACTTAACTGAAAAAGCCCTGTACCCATAAGTGCACCCCAACGTGTAGTTAGTAAAACTTCAACGGATTTATTGTTGCGAAAGGTAGTTTTGTATGTCATGCCACCTGAGGGTCCCACACGTACCCCAACAGCATTTTTATAATCATTTTGTGCCATGCAAAATGCACCACTTATGCTATAAATAAATACAAAAAATATCAGATAACGAATCATCATAAATAAATATTTACGGGTTGTACAAAACAAAAATTGCAGCCATTTTTGAAAGAGCTACAATTTTTGTTAATGATTTATGTGCAATTAAAAACTAAAAAACTTTATCCAGCTCCAGCTTTGCACCTCTTTTTATAAGCAGCTTAATAGTTCCTGCCATGGCCCCTGTAAAAGCAGCCCACCCTAAGGCTTCTGCCCAGGATATGGAATTGTCTTCGGGACTTTTGGGTACTTGTTTATGCATGCCTCTTTCCACTACTTTTTCAGTGATACGTTTAAGGGCATAAGCACCAGCGATGGCACCCCCGTTAATTAAGAGGATTTTAATTTCATCTTTTATATCTTCTTTTTTCATAGTTTCTATTTTAATTTATCAATATAATGTACAATACCTTTCCGTTTTATAAAGATGGCATTACTCTGTATTTGGCCTTTACAAACATAAATATGCCATAGGCAACAAGGCCCAGGGCAACAATTCCTAATATGAGCGTACCATATGTAGACCCCTGCTGTATCAATTTAAAAGCCTCTTGTGTGCCGCCCGCTTCAGATGCATCTGATTGCAGGGCTGCACGTATAAAAAGCACACCGATAATAGAAATTACAACCCCACGGGCAGTATAGCCCACTTTACCAAAAGTGGTAATGAGTTTTTCTACTTTATGATCCAAATGCTGATCCTGTAATTTATTCTTGAACTTGCCACTATATGCGCGGTAAAATTGCCAGATGGCTTTACCGAAAAAGAAAAGGGCGATAATACCCACCAGCCATTGACCCCAGCTTTGGCTTAAAATCTCTCCAACCATTTGCTCCTGGCTGCCAGATCCTCCCCCACTGCCACCGGAACCACTGCCACTGCCTCCGCCTGAGCCGGAAAAAACCATGGAAAAGGCTGTAAAAGAGATAAAGGCGTAAAAAATACCACTTGTGGCATAAGCTAACCTGCGCTTTGTTCCTTCATTTTCAGGATCTTTAATTGCCTGAACTGCACGCCAAACCACATATCCTACCAGGCTGAATGCTATTATTCCTAATAAAACTTTACCAAACGGCTGATTCAGAACAAATGCAAAAGCACCTTCTTTACCTGAAGTTTTTCCTTCTCCTCCACTACCAAAAGCAGCGAAAGCCGTTAAAGCGCCAATCAGGATGTAAACCAGGCCTTTTGCAGCCATACCAAAGCGGGAAAAATTTCTTACCCAATCTTCCTTGTCTTTATTCACATTAACATTCGTTGATGTATTCATAATTTCAAATTTTTATATTAATATTCTTATTTATTACCGGAAACGCTAAAGCTATAGATGCTTGTTTGAATATTTTAGCTGATTACCGTGCATTTATAACACCTTTAAAGAATGATCAACGCATGTATTATTCCGGGTATGTACCCAAGCAGGGTTAGAATTAAATTGATGAAAAATTGCTTGCCAATTCCATAGGCAAGAGCCACGCCTAAGGGTGGCAGTATAATGGCTACTATAATTCGTAATATTGATGACATAGTAAATATTTTTTTTAGATTTATAATGAGGGAAAAAAAATACAGAAAGAGAAGCCTTGAAGCCGCTTCCCAATCTGCATGATACTTTCATTTAACAATTAAACTTAATCGGAATAAATTGTTTTTCCACCCTGAAGCTTATCTGAGATTTCATTTCTGGATGCTATATAGTTATAGTCGTCGTTGAATACACGATCGGGTTTCTCTCCAATAATATAATGTGTTACAATTAAGTCTTCAGGAGCATTTATTACTACCTGGTCAGAAACACGCACAGTTTGGTCTTGCAACTGCTCACCAGTTCTTTCGAGTTCTGCTATAACATAGATCCTGTTTTCAGTAGCATATAATTCCTTGATGTCAACTTTGCGCATCTCATCAGAAACTTCCGTTTCCACGCGTATGGTACGCTCCACATTGGCAGAATCATCCGGCATATTCACATTTACCACGGGTACTTCAACCTCTTCTTCCTCCATTACTACAGTAACTTTAGGAACCTCAACTGTTTTTGTTGTGGTAGCAACATCTACGTTCATCCAATCAACATCATACTCTGGCATTTCTCCTTCTTCAACATCAACGTCTACCTCAGGCATTTCACCTTGTTGTGTTTTATCAACATCGCAGCTAAAAAACCAGATGGGCATAACTAACATTATCAGTGTTGTAAATTTTCTAATTCTTTTCATAACTCAATTTATTATTTAATGATTATTAAATATCCCTTTCAAAAAGGGTAGCTTTAATTGATATTCGACAGTTTATAAATAATTATAATTAAATAACTGAAAATGAATACCACAAAAAGTTAACACAAAAAAGTCAACCTTTATGCCATGTTTTATTTTGGAGAGAAAGTATGTGAGAATATCACACGAAAAAGTCTTTAATCTTACATATTCACCATTTTAGAGGAAAAAAACTTAACATAAGATTAAAGAATTCGCAATGGAAGGTTTAAAAATTATGTAGAAATTATTACCCAATTGAGGAAATTTACCCAGTTTCTGCTACATCATAGTTATTACCAGCTATAACCAGACTTGTATAAACATAACGAGAAAATTATACCAGGTTAAAATCCTTTTTTTTCTCCGGATTAACCCCTATTTCCAGATAAATGGGAAAATGATCTGAACCTACAAAAGGGAGCCGTTTCAATGCTATCACTTCAAACAATTCTGACATAAACACGTGATCGAGTGCCCAGCGGAAAAAAGGGATTTTGGCATTGAAGGTATTGAAGAAGCCCCTACCCTTGCGTGGATCCTTTAATTCACTAATTCTCTCGAACTTATAGGAAGAGTCAGACCATGCCACATCGTTCAAATCGCCTATAACAATGTAAGGTGCAGGATTTTGCTTTATCTTTTTTGCAAGGAGCACCAATTCTCTGTCGCGTGGGCGGGAAGTATCAGCTTCACTTGGTGCGGGCGGTTCAGGGTGCACACATCGAAGTTTAAACACAAAGCTTTCATCGAGTACCACATCAGCGTGAATGGAAGGGATGTCTTCTTTTATTATATATTCTACCGAAAGATTTGTTAAAGGATACTTCGAAAACAAAAGCATCCCGTAAGTATTGTCAATGGGTACTTTTTTCTTAAAGGTATAATGTTCGTCCAGAACATCGAGTTGTTCTTTCCACCAATGATCTGTTTCCACAGCCAGAAATATGCTGGGTTGGTAATGCCGCACCAACTCAATCAGTTTCTCACTTTTATGGTTTTTCATTAGTACATTGGAAACCATGATGGAAAACCGCAAGCCGTCTTTATTATTATAATCAGGAATATCTTTATTCACGAAAGCCAGGTAGGGGAAAATATAAATGATTTGCGTTATCATGGCAAAGAATGTAATTGCAGTCAATATAATATTCGCAATATCATAATCTTGCATAAAAATCAACAATCCAATAATAGCAATGGCCTGAAATAAAATGATCTGCAACCGGGGGAAATCACATACCCTTATCCACCACGACTTTTTATAAAATAGTGCTAAAGCAGTAGGTATAATAGTAAGAATGGCTATCGTTTGAAAAATAATTAGAAAAAAAGTCATGGTGTTTTTTATTGATAAGTTAAATTATAAAAGGTATATTTTGTTATTTTTCTTCGGTTATCATCTTTTATTTCTATAAAAACAAAATACAGACCAATTAAAATAATAGTGATAAAGTCCTCTTATTAATCATTTGTATTCCACTTTTGCATGATATTATGCAAACCTGATTCTAATCCATTAAAATACGCTTCAGCTTTGAAAAAAGGAATCATGGTTGAGTCAATAATTTGCTTCACCATTTTATCATCCAACACTTTTTCAGTTCCATAACCAGTAGCAATATAAGTCTGGCGAAGGTTTTTGCTAAAAACCAAAACAAGCCCGTTGTCTGCAGGCTCTTTCCCTACACCATGTCGGTTTCCAAAATCCACAGCATAATCAACTATTTTATCGAATGTACCAATGTCAGGGGTTGTAACAATAGCAATTTCATTACCTGTTTCGCTTTCAAATTTTATTATCATTTCTGTCAGTTCTTTTTCCTGATCAGGTAAAAGAATTTCTTCATAATCAAAAACAACTGTTTTTTGCACCTCGTTTTTGGCAGGTGCACTGCAGAATAGCATAAAAGAAATAAATGGAATAAATAATAAAAACTGAATCTTATGACCATTAACCTTTTGCATTTTTTCTTCTTTTCAGCTTTAATTAACATCAATCCCGCAGGGGATAATTTCAGGCATTTACATTGTAAATGTAAAAAAATTTAGCCATCTAAGATTAAAAACAGGAAGAAGATTGAAAATGCTTTTAGTCTCATTGAATATGACAGTAAAAAAAACTTAGATGGATACCCAAAGAAAAATGTATACTTTTAATCATTTTTACGTAATGGCTGAAATAAATATGTTGAAAACAGAATATCATACACCCCTGCTAAATATAAATTTTATGAAGAAAGCGTTCTACATTATACCGTTATTACTTGTGTTTATCAGCGCAGCACCTGTTTACGCACAGGATTTTACACGATCATACGTACAGGATATGCGGTGGGGTGAAGATTACAACATTTACCTGACCCTTACCAATGATTCTGGTTTTGTACTTAAAGTGGATGAACTTTATCATCCGGAAACTCTTGAAACAGGTGATGGAGAAGAAACTTACACCTATTATCCGGTAAGTCTGAGTGGTGAGTTCATTAATGAGTTGCAGCAAAGGCTTGCCACACAAAACCAACTGGAAAAAACAAATCAAAAATCCATTTCTTATAACACGTTGTGGAGTTCTTTTCATGAAAATTTGGGTGGCGGTTGGGCCCATTTTGTAAACTGCCTGCTGTATAGTTTTGAAACCGGCAACCTGCACCTAAACGCACCCCTTATGAAACGGCCCCAAACCAACTGGCGGCCTGTGCCGGTAACCGAAAGCTACCTGAACACCAGAAAATGGGAATATTATGCTCCATTTGACCAGGGAATTGCGCAGCGTGAATACCGCAGAAGAGCTTCGGAAAATGATCTTGAAGATTTGCGTGGTGTTCCGCAGTCATTCATTACTTTATTTATGAGCACCTCCCAAAGAGAATATGAAAATTTGCGTGCAGCAAATGCCTCTAGTCTAATTGCCAAAATTGATCTGGTTAAACTATTGTTGGGTGCCAGATATCTTGGACAGGCGCAAATTTCCTATGTTACCACACAGGCACTTAAATCGGCATTGGATTATTCCGTATATAACCTGCCGTCTGTTATTCTTTTTGATGCGTTTAATGCAGCAGTTGCCATGAGCCTGAATGAAACCGGTTACCAGGTGGAATATATGTTGTTTACAGATGAAGACAGCATTAGCGACAATGAAAAAAGCCTGCGTAAACAGCGAATTCTGGCAATAGTAGAAAATCTGAATAACCAGAACAGGAAAACTTTTGAAAATAAATTGAAAACCCGGTATAATGAAAAAGCAAACCCGTCCTAATTGCTAAAAAAAATTTAGATGTCAGTTGATAAAATCTCTATATAAAATAATACCGGCTTTAATTTCCGGCATATTGATATTCATATCATGCTGCACGGAAAAAGACTGTGACAGGGATATTTTTCCTCAAATCACTGTTAACCTGCATCAGCCTGCAAATGAAGATTTCGTGTTTGAGCACATATATATTCTCGAAAAAGAGAATCAAAAAATTATTGATAGCAGAATTCATCACAACAAAATTTGGGATGGTAAATCAATTTTAGCAGTTGCACGGGATACAATTTTTCAATTATTTTGGCTATATTAGATTCCGCGTAGCGGATACATATTGGTAGAATTATTTAATCTCCATTCTGGCTCAACCCAGTATGGGTTGCACCTGTCTTAAAGAATTATGTGAAATATGAAACCAGGCTCATTTACACAAATTTATATTCAGTTGATATTCTCACCCAAAGGTAGAGCGTGCTTAATAAGCAACGATATTAAAACAGAGCTGTATAAATATATTAATTCAACTATAAAAAATCTCGGACATAAAGCATTAAACATTAATGGCATGCCAGATCATATACATCTTTTGGTTGGCCTAAATCCGAAACAATCCTTGTCGGATCTGGTAAGGGATACAAAACGCAGCTCATCTCTTTTTTTAAATGATAGAAAATGGTTTCCCGGAAAGTTTCAATGGCAAGAAGGGTATGGTGGTTTTTCGTACGGTAAATCACAATTAAAGGATATTCACGATTATATTAACAACCAGGAATATCATCACAAAAAAAAATCTTTTAAAGAAGAATATACTTCATTTCTTGAAAAATATGAGATTAAATTCGACAAACAATTTCTATTTGATTTTTATTGATTTAATGAATTTCCACTTTATGCAACCACTACGTGGTTTTTAAACCAGATAGATTGATCAACTACCAATATTTATCCGCTACGCGGAAGTGAGAAAAATACTTTGCCCCTGCTGACAAAGTTAAAAGAGCCAAATATACAAGTCACCCAATCGAAGAAGTATTGCAATACTCCGAGATTTTAAAGTAAGTGCAAAGAAATTTGAGTGTTTTGTGAAATTACCTTGCACCTATGGAATGGCCAACACGCTTTAAGCTAATTCAATCAATTCAGTTACATTAATCTTTAGGAATTAACACAATTTCATAGTTTCCTTTTCCAAAAACCATAAGACCTTCAGCATTGTATATTATATCATCCTCTGCTTTATAATTACCGGCATTTAAATATACAGTGGTATTATCAGGCACTGTGAGTGTGTATCTAATTGTATTTGCATTCCTGCCCCAGGTAGTATGCAACCACCCCTGGGGACTTTTGTGGCCACTTTTCAGATGATCCATACCGGCAGGAAACTGTGGCTGTAAATTAACTACACCGAAACCGGGTACACTGTCAACGGGATTTATACCTGCCAGACCTTTATAGAAATAATCGCCAATACTGCCAAACATGATGTGGTTGCGTGATTGTGATCCGTCCCAGTTTTGCCACATAGTAGTCGCACCCTTTTCAATCCAGTTTCCGAAAGATGGAAAATCAGTTTGCATGGCCATTTTGTATAAAACCTCCTTTTTGTCATGCTCCATCAGAACGTCAATAATTTTTTTTACACCCACCACACCGGCATCAAACAGATAGTTCTGTGCCTCTATTTTGTGTAAAAGGTTTTGAAGCACATCTTTCTCCAGTTCTTCAGGCACCACGCCACAACCCAATGCCACAGCAAGCGCAGTTTGACCTTCATTCCCGTAAGTGTTGTTTTCCTTATTGAAATATTCGGTATTAAATGCTTCCTTTATTTTTGCTGCCTGCACCTTTAGCATGTCTGCATCTTCATCTTTCCCAAGTATGAGGGCAGCATCGAGTAATATTTCAGTAAGCCAGTGATAATAGGCTGCAGAAAGATAAGGCCCTTCTGTTTTGGTGATGATGGCCTTGTGGTCGTCGATACCTATACCCAAAAGGTAGTCTTTGGAGATATCTGTCAGAAGCCCCACATATTTTTTCATCATCGGGTAAAAATCGGCAAGAAAAGCGGTGTCGCCCGTCCAGCGATACGCCTGCCATGGAATGGTAACCACAGCTCCTTCCCACTGCGGGCCATATCCATATGGTCGTGTAATGGAATCCCGTCCATGCAGGTATCCCCATCCACTGGTAGGTATGATGCCAGGCAAGTCGCCATTTTCCCGCTGCTCATCGGCAAAGTCCTGCAGCCATTTGTAATAGGCAGAGGCGGCATCGAAGTTGAACAAGCCGGTTTCCACCACGAGCTGTGCATCGCCGGTCCAGCCCATCTTTTCGCGGTGCGGGCAGTCTTCCGGAAAACTGTGGTAATTACCGAGGTATGACCATTGTATGTTTTGATGAAGCTGATTAAGCAAGGGATTAGAGCATTCAAAATACCCCACCGTATCAAAAGCTGTATTCATCATGTAAGCCTCAACAGAAGAAACTTCAGGCGCTTTTGAAAGGCCCTCTATCTGCAGATACCGAAAACCAAAATAAGTGAATCGGGGTTCGTATTGTTCATTATCAGTGCCATTGCATAAGTAGCGGGTAGTTTGTGTTTCGCCGGTAAAAATAAAGCGGCTTAATTCTTTTTGGTCGAGGGTACCATCCGGAAATATGCGCTCGCCATAACGGCAAACAACCTCTGTTCCTGGCGCTTCATCCATTACCAGATTCGCCCATCCGGCAATATTTTGTCCAAAATCCACCAGGTATATGCCCGGGTTGGGTTCAGTTATCTTTACCGGCTTCAGGGCTTTTATTTTCCGTATGGGAGGCATTTTCTGCAATGTCAATTCACCCGAAGGACCTCCAACCTCCACCGCTGCCGCCCATATGTTTTCATTTTTGAAATTCGTTGATGCCCAGTCCGGAAATTCCCTGCGGGCATCATAATATTCACCATTTCTAAGCTGATTAAATGTTATAGGTCCTGTTGACGTGCGCCAGGTTGAATCAGTGACCACTGTAATGCTTTTACCATTGGCTGTGCCTATTTCTATGGCACAAATGAAGGCAGGACGATTACGCCATGGCGCTTCATCAAAATTCCAGGCTGATTCGGTATTGATATTATAAAAGCCATTTCCTACAATACCGCCAGCTACATTTTCACCTTTCTCAACATATTCAGTAACATCAAATTCCACATATTTCATGCGCTTATCATAGCGTGTTACAACAGGATCCAGTTGGTGATTTCCTACTTTTTTTCCATTCAGATAAAATTCAAAATAACCTGCTCCTGTAACCCTGGCAGTTGCTTTTTCTACAGGTGAATCAATGGTAAAGGATTTTCGAAAATAAGGCGCCGCGTATGTGGTATCAAAATCCTCAGCCTCTGGTCCGGCAGCTATCCATTTTGCGGATTCGATAGGTACGGCATCCTGTGCACGCATCGTTATAAAACTGCTGAGGAAAAATAATACAACAAAAATGGGGCTTAGTGTAGTTTTCATGCGAAGTAGTTTGGTAAAAAAATATGATAAACATACTAATACACACTGATGGCGGTGTGGTTTCATCTGGTAACTGTAAAGAAAAAACAGCTATAAAAGTCTGGCGAACAAAAATGCATTTTGATTCGGCACCTGAGAACGATAACCCTTGTTTTATTTACATAAATATTTTACAATAAGATCTACTACCACCAAATTTGCTTATTATTGGAATAGGTGAAAGTATATTCTTCTTTGCCTCGGGTATTATTCCGTAACATATAAATCTTGTTGTTAGGCACATTTAAAAATTCTATGTGATGTGTTTCAGCTATTTTCGTTCCAATATGCTGCCATGAGGCATTATTTAAATAGTATAAAGCATATGTATCGCCAGGCACTATGCAATTCATATCACTTCGAGAGATGTATCTTAAGCGGGTTATCCGGGCAGGCTCTTCTATTTCAAACCCTATCCAGAGTTCACCATCAACCCGCCACTTCTCATTCAAATCTGCCCTACTAAGCCAGTCATTATCAAAACCATCTTTTGCCCCACGTATAAAGTCATAGTTTATACCAGGAGGGAAAAACAGTTTTCCATCCAACCTGGCTTCCCGATCATAATTGATTCCATATATTTGAAGTTCTGCCAAATACTTTGAAGGATGAAAATTGTTATTACAGCTAAATCTGAGATATTTATACCGTTCAGGATTTGTAATTGCAATATCCATGATATGTAATGTTGAATCTTTAATGGTATGGAGAACAGTGGAAACAGAAAAATCTTTCGTGTTAGAAGCCTCAATTTCACATCCTATTAAACCGGCCGACCACGATGCCGGTCTCTCCTTTAATGGGTATTTACGGTATAGTTTTAAGTTTTGTGTTTCACCTTCAGACTGGCCAACAATTGGCAACAATTCCCCGGATTGGTTGAGAAAAAATGGATCTGCACATTGACTGTATTTACCATAGTTATAATACATTGGAAAATACACATATCCAGGCTCTACATTTCTAAAAATGATACTGTCATTCTCGATTTTAGCAAAATCTATAGCCAACCACTCACCTTGTCTTGCAAGGAAACATAAAAAGACAAATTCATTAGTGTTCTCATAATTACCGGCTGGCGGCTTCAATTTCATCTTAAGATCAGATACGGCCGATACCTCTCTGGTTATGTCTTCCTGATAGCTGTTTCTTAAATCAACAGGAACCTGGTTAATATCAGTTACATATTCGGTAATCCAATGTGAATTTTTCTTATATAATACGCTGTACCATTTGCCATCAAATGCATCAGGCCATAGAGGCTCTTCCAAAGGTGCTACGTCGCCGCCCTGAAATTTAATAAGTTTTGCATCCTTTGTTAAAATAATGTTTTCCAGATGCACACCCTTGGTTGGCGGAATGCCTATTTTTACTGTTTGCGCGATTTTTACTGGTATACCAATAGCACGCATGGTATAGACAGCCAAAGGAGTAGAGTGCTGGCACATGCCATTGCCGTGAATGAAAATTTGGTCAATATCTGCGGGTAAACGAGCACCAAGATAAGAGTATTTATACCAGGTTTTAAGTTCCTGGCTAACCCAGGTAGCTGCCTCAACAGGATCGGTTTCGTCTTTTATTGAATCCAAAACCCATTGATAGCGGTCAAATAATTTTTTTCTCCATTGCTGAGGTTTCAAGAACGAGCATTTATAAGGGAGTATGTATTCACAAAATTGATCAAAATTTAAATGATTGTTCCAGGCCAAACTATCCCACACAAAAAAGGCCATATCAATATTTTCAATCAACACATCAGCAGTAATTACATCAATATCCCGGACCAAATCTTTCTGGTAAGTTTCGGAAATATATAAATCAAGGAGGGAATCCATTTGAGATTTATTATGGACATCAATTTCACCCTTTTTTTTCAATTCTTCTACTTTTATACAAAAAGTATCCATTACAGGCTCATGGGTATAATGGTATTTATCCGGGAGGCTTCCAATAAGAAAATAAGCAGCTTTTAACTTCATGCTGTCTTTTGGATCCTGATAATTTGCAATAACTTTTTTTAATTCAGCTTTGTTTTTACCTGCTGCTCTGTAGGCATATTTAACATCTTCCGGCAATGAAGAACATGAGGAAATAATTAGCAACAGGATCAAAAGACGTGTATTTTTCATCTTAACATGGTTTTTGGGTTCTTATTCTTCGAAATATGGGAAGTTTTGAATGAGTTTGGTATTATGTTCAAAGTCATAAAGTGTAAGCTTGCGAATGGTATAATAATATCTCCAGTATTCCTCCAATGCATTGATATATGACGTTTTAGCAGAAATACTGGCGCTATGTGTGGCATTTAGTTTTGTAATGTCTACTTTACCTATTATAAAACGCTGCTTTGCAATGTCATAAGCAAATTGTGCAATGGTATCGGCTTTTGCTGCTCCCTGCACTAGTTCATCCTGTATATTGAATTCTTCCACTGTCATGATTACATCCTGTTCAAAATCGATGGCTTCTTGGGTCACCCTTGCTTCTACGGCTTCCATTTTTCTTTGCTCAAGGTTGTACTTTCCTTTGGCCACTCCCCAGTCAAGTATTGGGATAAATAATGATAACTTGACCAATTCCTGGTCCAGGGGATTTTGGTATGATCCGGGAATACTATTTCCTCGTTGATTTAAGCCAAAACTGGCATTCAGGTCGGCATTGAACCGGCTTTCCTTTTTAATTTGATCTACCCGGCGGGCGGCCTCCAGACGCTGCTGCCTGAAACTTAGTATTTCAGGATTATTCTCAAGCGCTACAACCAGGCATCTTTCCGGCTCCAACTCAAGATTTGGTATTTGGTCCGGAATTTCAAGCGTAAACGAAAATTCATTGCCTAATCTCAACAATGATGATAGCTTAAGCTTAGCTCTTTTTAAGCTGGTTTTTGCCTCTTTATAAGAATTGAGCGCATTAATTTTCTCAAGATTCAGGGTGTATAAATCCTCCTGTGAAATAGATGCTATATCAAACCGCTTCAGACCTATGGAATATAGCGTGTCTGCATTAGCCAAATTGGTAACTGCTATTTCGTAATTCACCTGCATGCGTGCCACATCAAAAAAATAGGTGACAGCTTTTATAGATATCTCTTCAAGGGATTCAATAAGCTCTTTTTTTGCTTTCTCATATTTTACTGGTTCAATTTTACGCTGCCATTTAAAATCGTTGTAACCAAAAACAGGCTGGGAAAGGCCAATCCTTACAGGGATGGATGAATACTGTACAGGATTGCTGCCGTTAAAGTTTTCGAGCCTGGCAAGCTCTGAATCTACGTATACCTTTCCGCCAGTAGCCGTAATATTTTGGTTGAGAGACAGGTTAACTGAAGAATTTAGCGTGGACTGTTCTACATACTGGTAAGCTGTATCAAGAAAATTGAACTCTTGTGTAACATACCTTTTAAAATCTGCAGGGGTTGAAGATAAGTTTAAAAACGGACGCTTTCCCGCCAGGTAGGTCTGGTATTCCCAGTAACTGGCAAAGTATGTGTTTTCGGCTACAAATGCACTTAAAGAGCTGTCGGTTGCAAGCCGTATAACAGTTTCCAGATTTAATACCTGTGGTTTTTCTATTTGCTGGGCTAGCAGCTGCCCCGTAACAAACAGACATAAAAAAAAGGATGTGTATTTACTCATTTTCTTGTTCTTTCTTATTCGAATACATTTAATCTCAACTAAATAACACTATTTTGCTCACCCCTGCTCACCCCTCCCAATTTACAAAAAGAATGGCGCGATAAAATAACCAGGCTAATGCCCTGGTTAAATTTGAATCCAAAATAGTTTTAATAAAAACATTCATTTTTGCAGACGTAAAAACAATGGGAAATATATGAATAATGCTATCATTGAAAACAATAGCCCGCCCATGGTACCTGCCGCAAATGCAAACCAAAACACCTCATTTTGTCCTCCCCAGATAAAGGGGATGAGGCCCAGCAGGGTAGAAATCACGGTTAAAAATACGGGCATAATTTTATAATTATATGCTTTGATATAGCGTTGAATGGTGCCGGGAATATTTTGCCGTGCCAAATTATTAAAATCATTTACAATATATAGCCCGGCATTTACGGTTAAACCACTTAAAAGAATAAATGCTGCAAAACCTCCCTGATCAAAATTTAAATCGAACAAATAAAAGGTCAGAAATACACCAATAAAGGAAATGGGAACCAAAAGGATAATGGCCATAGGTTGCGTAAGAGATTCAAGCAGAATGGCACAAATAAAATAAATTATACCAATTACCAGAAAAATGAGATAATACTGGGTTTTATCCTTTTTGTTCCAGTACGCGTATTGTTGATTAAACGCTTTGTACCCCATGGGCAGAACCTGGTTGATGGCTTCAATATGATCATCAACCACCATTCCCGCCAGTTTGGGAGGCCCAATAAAGTCCCAGGCAACTACCAATTTGTATTGCTGGTTATTTTTATGAATTTCATTCCCGGTTTTTCGTTTCCCTATAGTACCAAGCTGGGGCATTTTTACGATGTTATCATTTTTATTCAAGGGGTCGTTGCTTAGCCACCAGGTGTTAAATGATGCAGCATTGCCAGAGATTAAAGTAACGGGGGTAAGTGTGTGCCCATCAAATACAGGCTGTAACCTGCTTGAATAGACATTTTGACGCAGGGTATTGTAAAAGTCCTTCATTGATACGGAATGCAAGGCAAACATTTCATGATCCACATCAATATAATATTCATGTATGTTGCTCCCCTGCCATGATATTTTACCGGCAATTTCAATATCCCGCACCCTGGAATTTTTTGCTAAGCTGTCCTTCAGCCGCTCAGCATATGCATACAACTGGTTGTAATTGTACCCGTTCAGTGTTATCTGGCTCGATTTAAATCCTGAATGTATGGCATTGCTAAACCCGCGCCCCACACCATACACACTCCAGTCTAACCCACCCAGGCTTATGGCCCTGGAAGTAATTAAACCTTTGAGGTGAAAGGGAAAAGCGCTAAACTCGTATTCCGGTTTAAAATGCACTGTAATGGAAGCGTTCCGATAACTGGTTATGGAGGTTACAAACATTTTTAATTCATCAAAACGGCTGAGGTACTGCTCCATTTTTGTTATGGCCTGATTTAGTTGTTCCACTGTGCAGCCCTCGGGCATGCTTCCACGAATATAGAGTTTTGTGCGTTCCGGTTCTGCGTAAAACGAGCTTTCAAAAACATTCTCTGAAAACAACCGCAGCGAACCGCCCATTATTTTTTCAAGGGCCGGCCTTGCATTACCAAACCCTTCACTCCCCAGTGTTTGATTATAGGCCCTGGCAAAACGGCTCTCGTTTTCTATCTTTTCCGGCAGCCATTGCACGGGAATTCCGAAACCTAAAATAAAAACCAACAAAAATGCCCATTTAAACCGTTTTGAAAAAGCAATTTCCTTTAGGTACAAACGGTTAAACCGTATTACACACCGTTTTCTGCGAATAAAGACCTTCCCGCTTTTTGTACGAAAAGGGAATTGCTGCATGAAAGCGGGTATAAAGAACAGTGCAACAAAGAGGGATACCAGCAGGTTTGCCAGCATTACCCAAACAAA
>JBEPYD010000005.1:0-37714 GCA_041641575.1 Bacteroidales bacterium | reverse complement strand
GAAAGATTTCGTATTGAAGAAACACTCCAGCATGTAGAAGATTATCTTGATTCCCTTAAGAATATTCCAGCAGAAATGAAGGTTAACCGGTAACTAAGTCAGATTCTTTTTTTTTTACATCAAGGTCTTCAAGAATTTTAAGTAATTCTTGTGGGGAACCCACCTTTATGATGTTATTTGGAAGATCTTTCTGCTCAATATCCTTCATCTGAAGCCCGGTAATAAAAATAATCCTGTCAGGAAATGAGGAGGATAGTTTTTGAATATATTCAGGCATTTCCTTATGAGGCATAGCAGCCGTAAAAGAAGTGAGCATATATTCTGTAAACTGAATTTTGTTTATTTCTCTTAAATCATTAAAAGGTACTGATTGTCCAAGGTAAATAACCCTGTGCCCCTGTTTTTTTAACAGGTAACTATAAAACAATAAACCCAATTCATGCATTTCTGTTTCATTTAAAAATAACATGAATTTTTTCTCATCAGGTTTCTCAATAAAAATCTGACTGTCAATGGCCGATATCAGTTTTTGACGAATAAGGTTAGACATAAAATGTTCCTGTGCAGGATTTATGGTGCCAGTAAGCCACAGCACCCCAACCTTTTCAAAAAGAGGATATACCAGTCTTACAATGGTTTCATCAAAGCCAATGCGGATGATAGATTTAGATAGAATACGCTCGAAACGATCTTCATCAAGCTCAATCATGCTAATCACCAAATTCTCAACCTGACTTTCGTAATCAGATGTTTCTGCAGCATATCCCCGCACCTTATCCACAATTTCCTGATCGCTCATCTGCGCAATTTTGGATATTTTTATGCCATTCCTGTGCAATGTAGAAACATTGAGAAGCTTTTTCAGATCCTGATCTGAGTAATATCGAATATTTGTAGAAGTTCGACTTGGATTAATTAATTCGTATCTCTTCTCCCAGATTCGTATTGTATGTGCTTTGATACCTGATAATTTCTCCAGGTCTTTTATTGAATATTTAGCCATTTTTTAGCGAAACCACTTGTTTAGGTATAAACTTATCTAATAAACACAAGGATTACATAAATGTTTATTAAAATAACCACAACATTAAACAATATCTCCACTTGTTGATGAAAAGCACGTAATTAATTCATAAGATAGAATGAAAATTACCATTATTTAATTTCTATCTACCAGGTACGCGTTTTGAGTTGTGCGTGATGAGAAATATCATAAATATTTCATATTCACATATTTAAAGATTTTTAGCAGGGACTGGTTTACTTTTTCTGAATTAAAAAAAGACCATCACGAATGGGCAGGATAAATTTATCCACGCGATCATCTTCCCTTACATGCGCATTAAATGCTAATATTCCTTTTGTAGATTTGTCATTCGGATCAAGCTCTTCCACAACTTTTCCACTCCATAAAACATTATCGGCAATTATAATTCCACCTGGCTTTAATTTTTTAAGACATAACTCATAATAATCAATATATTCCTCTTTTTCTCCATCAATAAATACAAGGTCAAAAGATTCATTTAATGAAGGAATAATCTCCAGGGCATTACCTATATGTTGTGTTATTTTTGGTGCCACATCAGCCTTTTGAAAATATTCTTGAGAAAATTTCTCCAATTCATCATTGATCTCAATGGTATGCACCATGCCGTTTTCACTCAGTTCCAAAGCAAAGCAAATGGCAGAATAACCGGTATAAGTTCCAATCTCAAGCACGTTTTGAGGCTTCAATAAACGGGTGATAAACCGAAGCATCATACCCTGCAGATGCCCAGACAACATTCGCGGATGTAAAACTTTGAGATATGTATTCCGGTTCAACTCAGACAGTACTTCATGTTCTTTGTCTGAAACACTAAAAATATAATCTTCGATTTTTTTATCCAATTCCATAGTATTATTATTGATATATTAAACGGGACAACGCGTTGCTGTCCAAAATTTCGTTTGCAACTTCTAACAAATCTTCAGGTGTAATATAATCTAATTTTCTTCGTATTTCTTCCATATCTTCAATACGGTTGAACACCATAAAGCTTTTGGCCATTGAAAGCATCGCATTTTCATTATTTTCAGATGCTATTGCCAATTGACCAAGCAGCTGCTTTTTGGCTCTTGACATCTGCAACACTCCTAGTTTTTTATCTTTCAATAATCTGAATTCCCTTTGAACCAGCCGCAGACTTTTATCAAGATTTTTTGGCTCCACCCCAAAGTAAATGGAGAAAAGTCCGGTATCAATGTATGGGTTATATGAAGATTCCACGTTATAGGAATATCCGTTTCTTTCCCGCAGCGACATATTCAGCCGGCTGTTCATTCCCGGACCGCCCAATATATTATTCAGCAAATGCAGGGCAAGACGTTTTTCATCATTTAAGTTATATGCACGGTTACCTATTATGCAATGTACCTGGTGGGTACCTTTTTCTTTCACTTCAGAAAGAGGCATATAATTGTTTATATCGATGGGATGGCGTTTCCGCAGCCTCGAATTTGCAGGAACATCAGAGAAATATATTTCAGCCCATTTAATGATTTTTTTAATGGGAATATTGCCAATTATTCCCAGTACCATTTCATCAGTAGCATAGTTTTCATGCATAAACGACCTGATTTGCTTCCGGTTAAATTTCTCAACAGAAGCAGGTGTTCCCAGAATATTTCTTTCAAAGGGTGTCGCTTTGTATACAATCTCTTCAAATTCATCAAAGATTAACTCACCCGGAGTATCGAGGTAAGAATTTATTTCATCCTCAATAATTACCTTCTCTTTTTCCAATTCACGTTCAGGAAAAACAGAATTAAATACGATATCACTGATCAGCTCCATCGCCCTTTTACACTCCGTATCCAGGAATGAAGCATAAATACAGGTCTCTTCTTTTGTGGTATAGGCATTCAATTCGCCGCCAACATCTTCCAATCGGCTGATGATATGATATGAGCGGCGGCGGGTAGTACCTTTGAACAAACTATGCTCAATAAAATGCGCAATACCATGCTCATCCGTATTCTCATCACGCGATCCGGCATTTATTAGCAGTCCCATGTGTGCGATAATACTATCCGTATACCGGTGAATAATTCTTATGCCATTTTTTAATTGATAATTCTGATATTCCATTCAGCTTTTTTCACTTGAAAATAATATTCGTTAAATATCTGTATTTCTAACATATAAGTAATTCATACTTGATTTCTGTATCGAATACCTTGTTAACCTCATAATTTGATCATGACTTTGTTATGCATGTTCGTGAGGGTTTCATCCCTGCAAAGTTAACCTAACTACACAGGCTTACAAGGCTTTTTTTCTAAAAACAAATGCACGGCCTACGAGTGTGAATGATAAATAAATTAAAATGGATTTAAATAAAAGAAATATTGTTGGGGTTTTGGTAGAAATCATTTTAAAAAAAGAAAAAAATGCATACATTTGCAACGCTTTTAACAGCAACGGGGTGCCATAGCTCAGTTGGTAGAGCAACGGACTGAAAATCCGTGTGTCCCTGGTTCAATTCCAGGTGGCACCACCCACAAAAAGAGGTTGATCAATAATGACAACCTCTTTTTTGATTCTTATAATCCTAATTTTTGGTTTAAAATAGTTTTTATTCTGTAAAAAACCTCCTCGGCAGAAAGCATGTCTGAACCATTTTTACTGCAGTTAATCAGGTTAAAATTGTCTTCTCCATCAATATAATTCACATAAATATCCCTTACGCTCTCCTGAAAGCTTAGATCCTTTTCATGAATATCTTCCTTACCATGAAGGTAATCCCTGTCCTCTCCTGCCCTGGCATTTTTAAGATTCTGGCTTGTAAAAGTAAAGGGCACATCCAGAAATATACTTACATCGGGTTTGGGAAGTGCAAAATGATCGTATTCAAGCTCATATATCCATTTTTGTAATTCTTTCTTCTCCTGTTTATCGGGAACTTTGGCACATTGAAAAGCCACATTTGAATGTACATACCGGTCTACTATTACATGATAACCATCTTTTAACCACGCTTGCACCCTGTTTTTTGCATCGTGCCGATCTTCAGCATAAAGCAAAGCAACAAGGTAAGGATTTACCTGGTCATTGGCACCCAGGTCGCCACGTAAAAAGCGTGCAATTAATTCACCGAAAGGTTTGGTAGCTGTTCTCGGAAAATGCAGGAACTTGTATGGCAACTGCTTTTTGGTAAAATACTCTTTTAAAAGATTTAATTGTGTGGACTTACCCGAGCCATCAAGTCCTTCCAGCGTTATAAATTTCATCAAAACAGTGTATTAGCATATTTTATTTAAGCAAAAATAGCATTTTACCGGGAGATGTCGCCATTTTATTCGCAGGAAAGCGTATGGAATATATTTTTCATACTTTTGCTGTTATAATTCCACATTTAAAAAAAGCGATAGTTTGAAACTGGAAGAAGATCTGTTTTATAAAAAGCATACCATTTGCTGCAAAGGAAATATCATCGACCTTGCAACACCAAGAGTAATGGGCATCATCAACCTTACACCTGATTCTTTTTATTCAGGAAGCAGGTTTGGTGATATTGGTAAGGTAATGCATCAAATAGAAGAGATGCTGAATGATGGCGCCACCTTTATTGATATTGGTGCTGTTTCCACGCGTCCAGGTGCCGGTTTGCTTTCTGAAGAAGAAGAAAAACAGCGGCTTATACCTGTTTTGGCGGAAATCAAACAAAACCTTCCGCACATCATGGCATCATTGGATACTTTTAGATCTTCGATAGCAAAATGGGCGGTAGAAGAATATGGTATCTCTATGGTAAATGATGTTTCAGGTGGCACAATGGATGAGCATATGTTTGAAACCATAGCCGGACTGAACGTCCCTTATATATTGATGCATATGCGGGGCACACCCCAAACCATGACGAAAGAAAATAAATACGAAAATTTAACCAAAGAAATAATTTTAGACCTGATTGCAAAAGCCAACCTTTTGCAAAAGTTGGGTGTTAAGGATATCATCCTGGATCCCGGATTTGGTTTTGCCAAAAATATCCGGCAGAATTTTGAATTATTAAACAGACTGGATGAATTTTATGTTACCGGACTTCCGCTACTCACCGGCCTTTCCCGCAAATCAATGATTTATAAAACACTGGGACTTACTTCAGAAGAAGCTTTAAACGGCACCACTGTATTGAATACCCTTGCACTGAGCAAAGGAGCATCCATACTCCGGGTGCATGATGTGAAAGAGGCGGTTCAAACCATTAATCTTTTTGAAGCTGCTAAGTTGCGTACATAAAATTCTGAAACAA
This sequence comes from Bacteroidales bacterium, assembly GCA_041641575.1. Classification (GTDB taxonomy): domain Bacteria; phylum Bacteroidota; class Bacteroidia; order Bacteroidales; family JBEPYD01; genus JBEPYD01. The sequence continues at coordinate 32,417 of JBEPYD010000005.1, read as the reverse complement.
TCAGTAGAGTCGGATAATAATATCAAGCCCCGTATGGCTTCCTCCTCTTTGTACGGCGGGCAATACGCTTCCAAAGGGATTGCTTTTCGTATCTTTCTCCATAATATTTGGTATCATAACCATACCCATAGCCAGCCTTTTTAGGATGAACATCATTCAGGAGAATGTGTAAATTTGTAATCTTGTTGTTCTCAATGCTTTCAACAGTAGTGGTAAAGGTATCCTTGGTTGTCACACCCTGGCGGCAGACAAAGATATTCACATCAGCATAATTCATGAGCAGGAAGGTATCTGTAACCACTCCAACTGGAGCCGTGTCAATAATGATATAATCATACATCTTTCTCAGGCGTGTGATCATTTCATTTGTTCTGTCTGAAGCAATTAATTCCACAGGGTTTGGCGGCACCGGACCGGCAGCGATAAGATCAAGGTTAGCCAGTGGTGTGGGTTGTATAATATCATCCAAAAGCGCCCTGTTACTCAAATAAGAGCTTATACCAAGAATATTGGTAAGGTTAAAATCCTGAAAAATCATGGGCCGCCTAAGATCGAATCCTAACAAGAGGGTCTTACGACCAAAAAGGGCAAAAGCCGAGGCCAGGTTAATAGCTGCAAATGTTTTACCTTCTCCCGATTGCGAAGAAGTAACCACAAATAATTGCTTGGTTTTGCCTTGTGAAAGTATCTGTAAATTAGTTCTTACTGAGCGAAATGATTCTGAGACTGCGGATTTCGGGTGGTCTGCAATAATGGTATTTGTTTTCCTGTTATTGTGGAAAAGGTGACCAATCATTGGCAGGCTGGTCAGATGTTCAATATCTCTTTTATCATTAATTTTATTATCCAGTAAATCCTTAACGATAACAAATGCAGCAGGAATGAAAGTACCTAAAACAAGTGCGATCATGTAATTTAACTTCTTTTTGGGCTTAATGGGAGAATCTTTTATAAACCTTGCCTCATCAATGACCTCATAATCTGGTGAGTTTGATGCACGGGCAATCTGTGCTTCTGCCCTTCTCTCGAGCAGGAAAGTATAGATCTCTTCATTCAGATTAAATTTCCGTTGAATACTGGTTAATTGCAACTCTGTTTTGGGCAATTTACTTATTTCACCTGAAAGGCGATTAATACGGTAGTCAATTTCATTAATAGATATTTTAAGGTTATTCAGGTTATTATTAACATTTTCCGATATCGTTCGCTTAAGATTATTGATCTGGGTTTCAAGGTTATTCAGGTATAAGTTCTGCTCACCGCTTCGGGCATTACTTATAAGGTTTTGTCTTTCTGTACTTAAAGTAATAAGTTGCGTAACCAGGTTTGTCAATAGTGGATCAACAACATTCATTGAGGAGGGAGCCACTAGGTCGCTCAATTGTTTATTCTCATTAAAGTACCCTTGTAAGTACTTGTAATACCTGCGCTGAGATAATAAACCAGCTTTTTCTGTTTCAAGTGTATTCATCTGTTCAAAAATACGTTGTCCCTGAAAGCTAAGATCCATCACCTGATTTGCGGAACGAAAATTTTCCAGCGTTGTTCTTGCAGTACCTAATGAGTCAGCAACATCAGATATCTGGCTATCAATAAAATCCACGGTACTCTTGGCAATATTATTCTTGCGCTTTAGATTGCGATTTAAAAACACATTGATTAACTCATTAAGAAAATCTGTGATTTTTGAATAATTTGCGCCGGAAGCTGTAACCTTGAGAAGAGTTGAGGCAGGACTCGTAGTTTCAGTTGCCAAAGACTCCTGATACTGTAGAGTTACGTATTCCATATTGTTGAGTTGAAAATACAAGTTTGCATCATCGGAATAGCTATATGGATAATTATCCGTCAATGTTACTTTAAAGCTCATATAATCCGCTTCGATAAATTCACCAAATTTAAATTTTCGTCTGAAACGGATGCTATCTGCTGAACCGGCAAATTCGTTATCGATATAGTTATACAATGCTATTTTTTCACCAGTGGCGGTGAGAATAAATTCTTCCTCATTTAATATTTCAACATCGAATCGCAAATATATTGGCTGAGATTTAGAAGGGTCTATCTCAACTTTAATCGGCGAATTATTATAAAGTTCCCAGGTGATGTTAAATGGAGGATCATCTAAATATTCCTGCAGAAAATTTTTTTTCTCATTATAGTAGGAGACTTCAAAATCAAGGTGACTTATCGTCTCTTCTATTAATGAAAATGAGGTAAGCATGCCTATCTCGTTATCTATATTTGATGTGCCGCCCATTAATCCTAACAATGGCGCTAGATCATCGTTTTTCAAAAGGCTACCTTTATTTTCAGTCTTAATAAGTAAAGTAGTGGAATTACTATAAGCCCTTGGAGTATATTTATTAAATAAATATGCGAGGACTAATGCAATTACAATAAAAGTAGCAAATAGATATTTGTAATCGAGGAAATTATGAATTAATCGCTTAATCTGTTGCGAAGAGACTTCTGCCTGTGCCATTTATATAGAATCAATTGAATTAGTTTTGAATATTGAAGATTACATTAACCAATACCGCAATTGTTGTGATGGTACTAAAGATAGTTCCAAGTAATGCATAATCTCGTAAATATCGATATTTTGCCTTTATGGGATTAACAATAATTATATCATTAGGAAGAAGGTAATAAAACTCAGACTCAACGACATCCTTGCGGGTAAGATCTAATGTATGATAAGTAAATAAACCATCCTCCTCTCTAATTATAGTAACGGCCTCCCTGTTTCCAAAATCTGCAATGCCATTAGCATAACTTAACGCTTGAAAAATGGTTATTTTTTCATCATAAAAACCATATTCACCTTGCTGACGAACCTCTCCTAACACTGTTATGCGGTTACCGACAAAACGTATCATTACGGAAATATCATTTAGGTAACTATTCATTTTCTCCTCAATTTTGACACGCGCTTCATCGATGGTTAAATCTTTTACATTTATTTTATCTATAAAAGGTAGTGTAATATATCCCTCTTTAGAAACCGTATAGCTTTTATACCTTACATCTAAATTGCGAGCTTCTTCATCCGTAAATATTGCAGAGACTTTAGGATCTAAACTGTATATTTTTACGTTAAGATTATCAAATGGCTTAATTTTTTTCTCCTCCCTTATATTGGTAAATTGTTCATTTTGTGCACCTTCAATATCCTGGGTATATTTAAGTTTCTCATAAGGCACACATGAAGCAGTCATTAAAATAAATAAAACAACATACAAATAAGCACGAGAGATTTTAATATTCATTTTCACCTTGTATATAATTAAAGGATTTATTAAAAAGCTAAAAATCATGTTTTGCAATTTAATTTATTTTTTCTACATATAAAAACCGGATTCACTAAAAGAATCCGGTTTTATATTATTTAAAATAAATATAAAAATTAGGCCCCGCTTCCTGAAATGACAGTTTTAATTGTGCGGATTAATAATTTAAAATCTTCTTTTAATGACCAGTTTTCAATATATTTTAAATCAAGTTTCATCCAATCTTCAAACAAAACGTCATTTCTATTTGGAATAATTTGCCAGGTACAGGTGATGCCGGGTTTAATACTTAAACGACGTAACTGCCATCTTTCATATTCTTCAACCTCTTTTGGGAGTGGAGGACGAGGTCCAATCAGCGACATTTCCCCTTTTACAACATTATAAAGTTGGGGTAGTTCATCAAGACCGGTTTTTCTCAGAATGTTTCCGATACGGGTAATTCTGGGATCTTTTTTAATTTTAAATACAGGACCGTCCATTTCATTTTCGGCCATTAATTTTTCGCGCATTTTTTCAGCATCCCGATGCATGGTGCGGAACTTATAAATATAAAACTTCCGGCCCCTTAAACCGACACGCTGTTGTTTAAATATCACAGGTCCGGGAGAGTCCACACGAACTGCAAACGCCACAACAAGTAATATGGGACTAATCGCCAACAATATGGCTGTAGACAATAATAGATCAAGTATGGATTTCCAGGCTAATGCAATGCCATTTGATGGGGTGTTCATAAATGTAAGAAATGGTTTTTCTTCAATATATGAGAGATGGGTGTTTGGTGTACTGATGGGAGATAAATCTGACTGCATCCGGAATACCACACCTACTTCTTTACAGGTATTGATAACAGACTGGATATATTGATGATTCATCCGATTTTTACTATAGATAACTTCATCAATAATATCAACATCAATAAGACCTTTAATGTTTGCTTTTTCGGGTATAACCCTCAATTTATGTCCGTATTTGGCTTTTATCAGTTTAGAATCACTTACAATTGCCACTAAACGAAAGCCCCACTCTCTTTGTTCCAGTACTTTCTCAATAAACATTTCCGACAGGGCGTCAGCGATAATGATAACATTGTTCAGATTATGTCCCTGTGCTCGATAATACTTAAAAAATTTAAAAGTAAGGATTCTTATGCTATATAAAAGAAATAGGTTCAGCACACTAAATATGGTTATCACAGCAAAACTAACATCATGTAATCCAAAGATCAGTTTGGTTAATAGTAGTAAGATAAATCCAACAAGGGCGAATCTGGAAAAATTAAAAAGAATAGTAAGATACCTGCTTGTGCGTGGAATAGTTGCCAAATTAGTGGTTTTTAACAACAACAACCATAAAGGAACTATGATAATAGCCAAAGTGTAGTATTGGGTAGAGAACATTGTGCCGGATTCAAAAAACAAACCCCGTATATGAAATGCCAGGTATAGGGACAATAATGTTGCAGAAATATCCAAAAATCCGAAGAAGATATTCAAGAAACCATTGGACCCTTTAAACCTTTTGATCTGACTGTATGCATGCGATGAGCTTAATGCTGGTAACGATAATATATTTCTCATGTTTGTTTGTTTTTCGTGTTTATTGATGTAAAAGTACAATGATTTAAACCATCAAATCAAGGAAAGGTTATAATATCTGCCGCACCATTTGACAAAAAGGGCAAAGCATTGGACGAATGAATGCTTAATAAAAATCAATAGAATTGCAAAGTTTTGCTGTGCTTTTATTAAAAATAATTGCCATTTTTGACAAAAAGATTGAAATCTACTACGAACAAACTATTTCAGACTGGGAAGTATTTTTTTGTTGGCAATGATCCATTTTATCAATGTGTAACGAAATATAGCATATAAATACTAAAATAATTTAAATACATAGGAATCAATAAACTATTTTCTATAAATTTGCCCATGCAAACCCCATGATTAATATAATGGAAAGCCTAAAATTAGAAAACACCAGTAAAAGCCCTTCTGTAAACCTTACAAACGGGCTGATTGAAATAAAAGGAAGGTCGATTCCGGAAAATCCGAAAAAGTTTTATAAGCCGATTTATGACTGGATAAAGAAATACGGAATAAATCCCGATCCTACCACAACAATTAATCTTAATTTTGAATATATCGACACCAGCTCCTCCAAATGGGTGCTTGATCTATTGAGATTACTGGATGATATTAATGGAAAGAGCAAAACCGACGTCAAAGTTAACTGGTATTATGAAGAGGGAGATTATGATATGTTCGATCTCGGGATGCATCTAAAATCCTTTATTAATATTGATTTCGAGTTTATTGAAACAGAAGAACTTCTTGACGATTACTAATTTTATTTCATATAAGTTTTACATATTTCATCCCTTCTATGGCTATTTTGATTTGCAAAGATCCTGGTTTCTAATTTAATTCCTTAAAGGAAAAAATATTAGAAACATTATCCTGTAAAATCCAAAACTTGATCTATTTCATTAATTAATGTAACAAATATATCTTTTAGTCGTAAAAAAAAGCATGTTTGTCAAATTTTATATTATTTTTGTCAAAAATGTTTTACTATGAAAATCTCAACATTCTCTTTATTTACGATTATCTTCTTTATTAAATCATGTTTCCTCATTAACACTATGGGCCAATTAATTCAAGGTCCTGATGGTATCCCGCTTATGCCTGAAGGTTTATATAATGTCCCTAGCGCAACAGATAGAGAATATACCGGAGGTATTGTATATATTGATCCTTCACTTACCGAAAATGGAAATGGATCTATTGAGCATCCTTATAATACCTGGACTGGAGTGGAATTAAAACCCAATACAGCTTATTTACAAAGACGCGGAACAAAAGCTGGTGGAGAACTAATTATAAATACAAGCGCTGAACGTATACTAATTGGGGCATATGGTGAGGGGAGCAGACCTGATTTAAATCTGAATCCAGATCATAAATTCGTGTTTATGGGACATTATAGTGTACTTAGGGATGTAAAGGTAGGTCAGGCGCTTCGTTTGGGAAAGTATAATAATTCAAAAGAAAACATATGGATTTATAACTGTGAATTTGACTTACAGAATAAAGGAGGGATTTGCATTGTGAACTGGGGTTCAAATAATAAAATAGTAGGAAATCATTTACACCATTCACTTAGTGATGGTATATTTTGTCAGGATGTTGACAGAGGAGGTATAGGCAATGAAATAGCATATAATTATATTCATGACGTAAACATGAATTATATAAACGATCCTAGTGAAAAAGGTTCGCCCGGTGATGTCATTCAAATTTCTTCAGGAACTCAGGTACATATTCATCATAATATCTTAGATCACAGCAGCACCGGAAACAAATTTGGGATTATTGTACGCGATGAAAATGATTATTATGGTGATACACCGATGGAGATTATAATAGAACATAATATTATTTTTCTTCCTAAACCCGGTTCAAATGGTTGTGCAGGAATCTATTTACAGGAAAAGCAGAAAAGTATTGTAAGGTATAATCAAATTATTGGCAGAGAAGTTGATGATGATAACGCAGGGATTGTAGTAAGAAGTAGTGGTACAGATATTGAAATTTATGGAAATCTGATGGTTAAGATTGCTCAGGACATAAACACTTCAGAACCTGTAAAAGTATATAACAATACTTTTGTTGATATTAAAAATGGGGATGTACATAATTGGGAAAATGTTTATAATAATATTTTATCAAAAAAAACAGATGGCCTCCATACATCAAATATTTTTATAGACATAGAAGGTGCGGAAAATTTATTTAATAACCCTTTCAATGCTGATTATACACTAAAAAATAATAGTCCCGCTGTAGATGCAGGTAAAGACGTGGGGCTAAACAATGATTTACTTGGCATACCAATTCCCCAAAATAGCTCACCCGATATTGGCGCCTATGAGTACACAACTAATTCCATAGGTGGTAGTGAGGTGAATCAAAGACCTGTCGCAGATGCAGGGGCTGATAAAACGGTTAATTCAGGAACAATTGTAACTTTAGATGCTTCAAAATCTTTTGATCCTGATAATGATGTGTTGAGCTCATTCTGGACAGCTCCGACAGGAATAACATTGTCATCAGCAAACGCTATAAAACCCATTTTCACAGCACTTTCTACTGAACAAAATACATCTTATATATTTACCTTAAAGGTATTTGATGGCCATGTTTATTCCCTTCCGGACACCGTTATCATAACTGTAAACCAAGAACAGATGGAAGAAGCACAACCATTAGAAATAAAGAAGGTGGAAGCCAGTACCCATGATGGAAATGTGCCTAAAAATACAATAGATGAATCATTATCAACACGATGGTCAGCACAAGGAGAAGGAGAAAACATCACGTATGAATTATCAGGCATGGATGAAGTGCGGTATTTGCAGGCTTCCTTTTATAAAGGAGATAGTCGCAAGGCCTTTTTTGAAGTACAAATATCAAATGACCAGGTAAACTGGGTGAAAATTGAGGAAAATTTGGAATCTGCAGGCGTTACTGAAGGTTTCCAGAACTTTGATATTGCAAATGTTGATGCAAAGTATGTAAGAATTGTAGGTTACGGAAATTCTGAGAATGACTGGAATTCAATCAATGAAATAAAAATTTATGGTATTCCGGAAGCATTAAAAGCAGGGACTACAACGAAAAAAGAACTTAAAGCTTACCCTAATCCCACTGCTGGAAATATCAATCTCGACCTAAGGGATATTTCATTCAATCAGGGAGCCATCCACGTGTATAATATGGCAGGTGCTCTGGTCTATAAAAAAGAAAATATCCTTCCTTATCAGGCCACAGAGGAGATAAACCTCGAAGAGAAACCCAATGGCATATATATAGTAAAATTTAATTCAGACAGGAATACTGAGTATATAAGTAAGATAATTCTTCAAAGCCCTAATTATTGATAAATCCCTAATTTGTAAAACCCAATAATAGAAAGAACTTAATTCTTCTTTTTGTATTTGAATATGGCAAACAAAAACTTTAAATTTCCAATAAAATATCGTTCGAATAACCTGCGAGGCTCCTGATAAAACCGATAAAGCCATTCAATTCCAGCCTTCTGCATCCACAGGGGTGCTCTTTTTACTGTTTCGGAAAGAAAGTCAAGAATGGCACCGCCTGCCACAGCAATTTTAACAGTTTCAAGCTTGGACTGATGGTCAGCCAGCCATAATTCCTGCCTGGGAACTCCCATACCTACAATAAGTAATTCTGCTCCGGACTTATTAATCTCCTCAACAACAGCTGAACTATCTGAAAAGAATCCGGAAGAAGTCCCAACGATATTGATACCCGGATACCGTTTTCTCAGATTATCCGCAGCCTTTATTGCAATTCCCTCTTTTGCACCTAATAGGAATATGCTTTTACTCTTTTCGCAGGCCAGATGAATAATTTTAGGAATCAGATCAGTTCCGTTCATGTTTTCAATTAAATCTATCCCTGCAAATCGTGCACCGATTTTAATTCCAATTCCATCATTAAAGACAAAATGAGCCTGGTGCAAAGCCTTTAAATAATTTTTGTTTTTTAAACTGACATTAAAACAATGCGCATTGATAAAATAAACGAGTTGTGTCTGCAGTTCTTTTGCATCAAATAAAATTTCAAATTCGGTTAATGCTTCCCGGGTATCCATTAAATCAATGTAAAGATGATAATAAGGGGCTTTTCGCAGCATGAATATTTTATTTTTTAGAGCTAAACAATTGAAAAATTACAAAATCGCGGTTCTTAAAACGTATAAAAAGGCTCTCCCACAAAAGCTTTCTAAGGAGTTTTCTTTCGCGTTGATTCAAAATAATATCTCGTTTGCCAAATGCAGCTTTCCAGTACCCATAAAACATGTATGAAGCACCTAATAAATAAGGAGGTCTTAATAAATCGTGCAGCACTTTTATAATAAAGTACAGAAAATTATAACCTAAAACATAAGAACCAATTCCATGATTTACACGTCCTTTTTTGAGCGATGATTTACCTCCCACCTTGCGGTGCATTTTATAAAAAACATCGCGATATGCCACTGTATGCCAACCTTTTGACATTGCTTTGATATTATCTGCAGTATCCCATCCCAAACTTAGGGGAATACCTCCTATATCATTTAAGCAAGCTATATTGTAAATCTTAAATTGCCCGTGGGCATGCCATTCCGGACTAAAATCATTGATTTTAATGCCATTGTGCATGTAATATGGGGTTCCACTAAAAATCCCGGGATTGTCTTTCGCTGCTCTTTCAAATAAAAGGGAAATGCAATCTGGTTCAAAAGTCAAATCCGCATCCAGTTTAATGGCATACTCAATTTTATACCCCTGTTCTAAAATATGATTTAAACCAATAGTAAAAACCTCAACTACATGCCCCCCAAGTGAGTATGTTTTTTTCGGACTCTGATTTCTGTGGTATTTAATAAACGGATACTGTTTTTCATATTCATGGATAATCTGCGGTGTTTTATCATCAGAATTATCATCAACAACCAGGCAAACTTCGGGAGGGAATGATTGTCCTGCAATTGAATCAAGTGTTTGACGAATGCTTTGCTCTTCATTTTTTGCAGGAATTATAATGGCATATTTGAAATTCATAAGTTTTTCTTTAGTTGGAAATAAGCTTTATAAAAAATTTTGAAAAATCGTTCCAGGTGTGATCTCTAAGAAATTTGTTCTGCGGCATAGATTTTAATTCTGCCTCTGAATAATTGTTTATCACAGATTTACACAATTGCGGTATCTCTTCAGCGTTCTGAAAGAGAAGGACAAAATGCTGTTTGCTTAAATCCTTAAAAGCCCCCTTTGACGGGCCAATAATTACATTTCCGTACCCCACGCTATCACTCAAGGCTCCGGAGCTTAAGACACTATCACTGGCGTAAATAAACAATGTTATTTTTGATCTGGAAAGATACTCATCAAGTTCATCATCTGACACAAAACGATTTTCAAAATGTACGTTCTCAGGCAATTTCTCATATAATAAGGCCTCATAAGATTTCTCCATCACTTTTCCACAGATTTTTATATTCAGATTTTGCAAATACTCATTCTGCTGAACCTGATCAAGAAAAATATGAATCCCTTTGTAACGTGATACAGAACCCCAGATGAGAATATCAATGTCTTTTTCCTTGTTAATGTAGCGCTTTCGATTATTGAAGGGATGAGGATAATAGACGGCTTTTAAATTTTCCGCTCCAAGTTTTTGGTTTATAATCTGGATGCCATCTTCTGCATGTGTCAGGATGAGATCACTATATTTGAAAAAGGAATTAAATATTTCTTGTTTTATTTCTTTATGTGTTTCATAGTGTGAAACATTGTTATGGAGCACCCATATAATTTTCACTTTTCTGAATCTCAAAACCGGATAAATGACATTTTTAAATATATACCATTGTAGCATGCCACCTTTTTTGGATGGCACATCTTCGATCCAGTTAAAAAAGATGAGGTTTATACGAAAAATATACCTGAAAATATCGAGCAGACCCGTTCTTGAAATGTTTTTAAAGTTAACAAAGTCAATTTCACCTTTGAAGGAGCTGACAAAATTTTCTAAATAAGGATTCTCGATACCTTTCCACTTAGAGTTGGGATATATATAGGCATTCATTAAAATGGCATTCGATTAAATTTACTAAAAATAGTACACTAATTTTTTCTTTTTACACCCACCCTGCTAAGCACATTCCATTTAATAAACCCCCCGATGTAACGAAAGTATTCATTAAACAAGAAAACATATGCCCGCTTAGATGTTGCATACTTTTTATAAAAGATCAGGTTTTTCTTCAGGTTATATTTTGATTTAATAGATGAAAAGGATTTACGAAATACCTTAAAACTATACCCATGGGGCAATCCGGAATTTTCAGTATTGTTATAAATTTTCAGTTCGGGAAGAACCTTAATGATATAACCAGCCTTTTTTGCACGAAAAGTATAATCGCTATCTCCATGATATTGTGGAAAATCATCATTATTCAATAAGCCTATGCTATCATAAACATTTCTGGTGATGACTGTACCCATACCTGGCAGCCAGTCTGCATTTAAAGGAGATTCCAACTTAATAGAGTCTTTTACATTAAATGCATGCATTCCTTTTTTACCATTTACAGTATTAAAGTAGCCCCCCATTCCCCAAACCATATCCTGGCTGGATGCCTGATAAACTTTAGAACCTAAAACAACGTTTAAATTACCAGCAGAAAGCTCCCGGATAAGTATGGAAAAGTAATTATCACCTGCAAGAATATCATTGTTCCACCAAAGAACAGCATCGGCTGCTAAAGTTTCAAAGGCGTATTGCATGCCTTTATTAATAGAACCGCTCCACCAAAGGCCACCATCTCCATAAAGTATTTTAACTTCCGGAAAATTTTCCATAATCCAATCACTGGTACCATCAACGGATCCGTCATCAACAAGAATTATTTCAACTGGGGTGTTATTAATCTCTTGTATCTGCTGATTCAGATTCCTGATGCATTCTTTTGTATATTCGATGCCATTAAAAACGGGTATTAAAACAGAGATTTTCATTATTCTGCAACTTCTTTAAGTTGTTGGCGAAACTTTTGTATTGCGCCGTTCCAGTTTAAACGCGTTTTATATTCATTAAAAGCAATCTTAGACAAATCAACATATTTTGTTTTATTCATCAATAATAGAATATGCAAATATAACATATCTTACTAAATCTTCGTTTTTATAACAAGTTAGACGAACCTATTATTTTCTTCATAAATCCAATATCAGGGAATCTACTTTTGATAGTCCTTTAAACTCTATATACTACATCTTAGAAATATAAGCGTATGAACTTATACTTTAAAAAGCATAAAATCACCTGCGCTTTCCTGACTTGGTTGGCAATTGTTCGATCATTTTCTTGATTTTATTTTAATTTTTCAAAGGTATAAATATTTATTAATCAATAATTTCATTATTATGAGCATCCATATGTGAGTTTTCACTATCAATGCCAGGATATTTTATCTTTTATGACTTTTGCTGGATTACCTGCAATCAAAGCATTTTTTTGAATGAAAATACCACGCACAACTGAGTCAGAGGCTACAACGCAGCCATCAGGGATAACCGTACCTTTGTATATTTTAGCACCACAACCAATCCACACATAATCGCCTACAATAATGTCAAAGCTTTGCGGGGCCTTTTTCCCTTCATATTCAATGGTATGGTAATCATCATCCAAAAATTGGCAATCCCAGGATATTACACATCCCTGACCAATTTGCATGTGATGGGCTAAAATAATCTTGGAAAAAGCATTTATATAACCATCGCCTTTGATAATCAATGAAGCGCCTTCATCAATGTCTATACGGCAACCACGACCAAATGAAAAATTTCCCTGAACCTCAAGCGCACCTTTAATATTAAGGAAAGTACGATCATTATTATGTGCAAATCCAGTATAACGAATGCCCAATTCAATCTTTCCATGGGTATTTATGTTACGTAGACCTATTATTTGGGTGTTTTGATGTGCCAAAATATTTTTACCCCTAAGCTTGTAATAAATAGCGCGTATAATTAACACTAAAAAATTTGTCTTGGAAGCCCTGCACTTTCTGTAAAGGTTAATAATGCTCATATGGTAGTTTTTTATTGGTACTTAAATGGAAATGCGTTTATTGTTCCAGGTTTCTTTTCTGCTTCAGCACTAATGAAAAGAATTTTGAGTCTTCAACAATATAACGTCTCCAAAGTCTTTTAGGTTCCATAGCCAAACGCCAAAACCATTCAAGCCCAATTTTTTGAAAAAGGCGTGGGGCCCGTTTTACCATGCCTGAGACAAATTCGAAACTAACTCCTATACCTATGGAGACCGGCACTTGACAAGCTTCTTTATGTCTGAAAATCCATTTTTCCTGCTTAGGCGCTCCCAGTCCAACAAAAAGCACGTCGGGTTGTGCTTCTCTAACCATCTCGATTATCCGATCATTCTTAGCTCGATCTTTTTCAAAACCATATGGCGGGCAGTGCGTGCCAACTATCTTTAATCCGGGATAACGATTCTTAAGAATGGATGCAGCAGCATCGGCTGCACCTTTCCTACCCCCCATAAAAAATAGTTTATACCCTTTTTTTGCGGCAACCTTGCAGAAATCGGGAAAAAAATCGGAGCCTGAAATTTTCGCCTTTAATGGAGTTTTCAAGAATTTGGCTGCCCAAATAAGTGGCATACCGTCAGCAAGTATAAGGCTTGCATCTTTATATACTTTACGAAATTCAGCGTCCTTTTTAAGTTTTATCAAATGGTCGACATTTGGAGTGACTACCGAATGACATTCGGATTCATCAGCAATCAATTCCTCGGTTTTTTCAATGGCCTCCTGATAAGTTAGGTTGTGAATTTCTGTATCCAATAAATTAATCGTCTCTAACATAGCATATTACATTTTTGTGATTTAATAATCTATATTTAAGTAGGTATTGTGCAGAAAATATTTTGAACGTTTTTTTTTCATGATGGGAACGCATTTCAACATCATTAAAAATTTTTGTAATGGTTTGGTCCCTCGGAGCAATCTGAAAGTATCCAGACTTTAAACTCATTTGTCTGTTTCTACAAAATAAAAGATGCTGTAACATTTTGATGGTATAAGTGGGATAATAGTAAACTTGTATAATTTAAATCATCTATTTGATTAGAATTTATCATTCTTAATAACTTTAAATTTATTCCAAATAATTTGCCAAAATTTCATGATTACCCCTCTTTGAGCAAAAACTAAATGAATTAAATATATAATTGATATAAAAATTTGAAATTTATAAATATCATAAAAGATGCTGTAAATAAATAATCCTGAAGCCAAAAATTTTGGCCCCCAAAATATTATTAGTTCTTTAAATTTAAATTTTAAAGCCCTATAAAATCCTATATAAACCTGAATGGGTATCATAATGGTGTTCACTATTGTTATAAAAAGGATTATATGTAGTGGAGAAAAAAAGGCTCCAGTAACAATTGCAGAGATATATAATGCTGCATTTATTATGGCAATATATAATAAAACACCCTCCTTTTTTTGTAACACATAGAAATCCCGGGTTGCTGCAAATATCGTTTGCACAAGTATCAATACTCCAATATATGGCAAAAATTTGATTACGCCCGTCCAATCATTTCCCCATAATATAAGTACCAAAGGTTCAGCAAAAAGAATAAGTAGAATACCTAATGGAAAACCTGCGATACTAATAATCCCTAGTATTGCAAGAAACTCCTTATTAATATCCCCGTTATTATCCTTTAATTTTTTTAAGCTCGGGAAAAGCACTATGCCGAAAATACTATTAATTAACCTTTTGGCGAGAAAAATGAAACGATATGCTCTATTGTAATTTCCTAATGCTGCATCACCGTATATTTTTCCAATTGCTAAGTTGTCACCATTATTTGTCCAGTAATTAATAATACTGCTAAGCGTGATACTTCCAATCAATGTCTTTATCTCTATCAATAGGATCCAAGCACTTTTAAATCCCAGATATTTTCTAACAAAACTTATTTTATTATAAAAATAGATATACTGTACAAAAGGTGATAAAGCAATCGGAATAATGAGTGACCAATATGAGAACCCCATAAGAGCAAGAATTATCATAATAATAATCTGAATAACAGTTTGTAAGATCTTAGCTTCACCAATTATATTAAATTTCAAATTTTTTGAAGCAATAGCATTTGGAACATAATTAATTGACTGTGTAATAAATGTTAAACCTACCACCAAAGAAGGAAGAACAAGTCGCATATCATTATAAAATAATGCAATTGGGTATGCAAAAAGGGAAAAAATTGCAAAAAGGAAGATGCCAATCCACAATGTTAGACTAAAAAAATGGCCGAGCTTCTGGTCGTCATAATCATTACGAATGATAGCATGCATAATACCAACATCGGTAAAGACAAATACAAACCCACTAAATACAGTAATTAATGCAACAAAACCATACTCTTCCGGACTAATAATTCGGGATAAAATTATAGTTGAGGCAAATTCAATAAACTGTACAAAATAAGTATAACCGCCAAATCTGGCGACATTCTTAATAAAATCCTTTTTAAAGCTCATATGCTTATTTACCGTTTTTTATATTCGTATCCATAAACTTCCAAAAACTCTTTTGATACAAACCTCGTGTATAATCTTGCACCTAAACGATTTAGATGTCTTTCATCACTAAAATACTTATTTCTGAGATACTTCAATTTCCACCCTCCCTTTGCAATTTTAACATGGTCATATTTTTTTATAACTTGCTTCAAAGAAGAAGGTATAGTTTTGTATTGTTTAAATTTCCCTTTTCTTACAATTGGAGCTATTAATAAAACTTCAATATCCAAGTTCATAGTAAGGTCAAAGAACTTTTTAGTGTATGCATCTGAAAACGGATTTTTGACATATGGTCTTTCCACTTTAGGTGTAAGATCATAATCATATTCCTCTGGTAGTTGATTATTCGGAAATAATGCCTCATGCTCAATAAAATAAAATCCTCGTGATTCTATCATTTGATTTATAATAGCCTGATTATCTTCAATTCTTTCTTCAATTAACTCAGGATGTAGGATAGAATTCTTAAGATACTTAAGGATAGCTCCGTCATAGACCTGTGAGGGTAAAAGAAAGTTCAGAGCGAAAGTTTTATTATTTCGATGCACCATGTAGGAAGGAAGTTCCTCCAATGCATGCATTCCTTGTATGGCATAATAATCAAACATACTGGGTAGGCTATCAACATTTGTATTAAACAATAGGATTATTTTATCTGGGACTTCATGTTCTAAATAATCTTTTAACTCAAAATAATGCGGACCGATGGGTAGTGCTGGTAACGACAGGTTTAAACTTTGATATTGATAAGACACAAGAGAATCAAATTCATCAGGTATTAACCCACTTAAAATAAGACTATTACCCATAAAGAGTACGGTTGGCTTTGTAGTATCAATGTCAAATTTCATATCCCTAACTGCTTCACGTTTTGCTTCACAGATAATAGCTGCTCCATCCTTATAAACCTTACTTGCCTTAATCGAGAATAAACTAAGAAGGATGTATAACACACTTCCTATTCCTACAAATACAAAAAAGTGAATTAAAAATTTTTTCATTTGCTTTAAAATTGAAAATAAATAAAAGCCTGTTTATTATAAGCTCCAAATGTTAATATAGATAATACCAGAAAATAATAAATGAACCATCGCCAGAATTTTGGCACATTAGATATTTCAAGTGCATGCTTTTTACTACGCGCCTGCCACTCAAAAACTAAAAGCAATATAACATATAGAAAATATATTCCAAGATATTTGTAGCCATCTGCAATCGATTTTAGTTCTGTTAAAGTATTACTAAAAAACTGGTTATGAAACATTGCACTAAGGTATTCACTAGAATGAGCAAGATTCTCAGCTCGGAAAAAAACATAAGTAAAAGCAATTAATAGAAAAGTTTTAATCATTAAAGCCGTTTCTTTAATTGAGGGAAATATTCTATCTGCTGCAATCACTCCCATATATTTTCTGTTCACACCAGTTAGCATAGCAGGAACAAAGAATAAACCATTTAAAACACCCCAAATTACGAAGGTCCAGTTTGCACCATGCCATAAGCCACTTACAGTAAATAAAATCATTACATTTCGTATTTGCCCCCATTTGCCCCGTTTACTCCCACCAAGGGGAATATATAGATAATCCCTGAACCATGTAGATAATGAGATATGCCAGTTTCGCCATCTTTCACCCACATCTCTAGCAAATAAAGGATATCTAAAATTTCGTTTAAGATCAAACCCAAATAGTCTTGATACTCCTATAGCTATATCTGAATAACCAGAAAAATCTGCATAAATTTGTATTGAAAAAATACAGAGCCCGAGAAAAAGAGAAGCTCCACTCATTGCGGAGGGATTGCTGTATATACCATCTGCTATAGTTGCTAGATTATCAGCTATAATCATCTTTTTAAAAAATCCCCATAACATTTGTCTCATTCCATCTTTTGCATCTTCAAATCTAAAGCTTCTTTTCTTGATAAATTGTGGCAATAGATGTGCAGCTCGCTCTATAGGGCCTGCTACTAATTGGGGAAAGAAACTAACAAAGGCAAAAAACGAAACAATATCTTTGGAAGGCTTTAAATTCCCTCTATAGATATCAATAGTATAGCTAAGGGTTTGAAAGGTATAGAAGCTAATTCCTACTGGTAATACAATGTTTAAGGTGGTATAGCCAGCCTCCATGTTAAAAACGTGCAGTAATTCCGTGAAAGAATCTGCAAAAAAGTTGAAATATTTAAAAAATGCAAGGATACCTAAGTTGAGAATAATACTCGTTGCCAGGAATAATTTTCGTTTTTTTATTTGTTTTGACTTATGAATTTGTAAGCCTAATAAATAGTCCGATATGGAACTTATTATAATGAGTGTAAGAAAACGCCAATCCCACCAGCCATAAAATACATAACTCGCAATTAACAAGAAAATGTTTTGATAATTTAAATGTCTTTTTAAAAGCCAATATATTGTAAAAACAATAAATAAGTAAAAAGCGAAAGTGAATGTATTAAAAATCATCTATATTTTAGGTTGAAGGAGTATTAAATTATCATCACAAAATAAACATAAATTATTTAGTAAAATAGCTCAATTAGTTGGGTTTTGATAAATTGTTTATTCGGTATGATAAGCATCGATAAGTAATGTCCAAATCCACTTTATAGGTAGGTAGAAATATAGTATTTATGCGCAATATTAATTTGTGTTTTCGCTTTTTTTAGCGTCTAAGGATTTTTTATATTCTTGATTTCCCAAATCAAACATAAATGCTACAAGAATAATTACCAGGTCAGGCACTCCAAAAATTCCTTTCCCAGTAACAATTGTAAATAATTTCAGGTAGACATAATACCTTAAATACTCATAATCAGGGGCCACTCTAATTGTCAATAATCTATACAACATTATAAAAGCAGCCAACACAAAAATAGCCCCATATCTTACATAATCACCTACTAATCCAATATCAGAAAGATAATATCCCTGGATTAACTGTAAGCCGAGCAGTTTCATGCCATAGGGACTTGCCTGATGCCCCTCCCCATTTCCAAGGATATATGCCAAATCTGAAGGAAAGAATTCAGTTAAAAAATATCTTGCCGCCATCACACGAATACTCTCCGTATCGCTACCAGATGTTTGTTCATGAGATACAGCGAACATTTCCATAAATAATTCAAAAAAAATGAAAAACATGGCGACCATACCTATTAAAATAAACAGCACTAGAAAAAATCGTGATTTTACCTGACGCGATCTGAATAAATTGATGATGGTTAATAATGCCAAAGATGCAATTAATTGCCGGGTGGCCTGCAAAATAAAAATACTGTAGCAAAGCAAGGCAATGATGATATCAATGGGCTTATTATCTTTAAAAAATTTATTTAGATAATAAAAATAGGCTAGCAATGTAAAGCCCATTGATGGTATGAAAAGTCGTAATGTACCTCTATCGATTGACATACGGACATCAAACAACTGCAAAGGATATAGAATAGTTTGTACGTAATATAAACCAATTGTAATTAAACCCAGATTAATGATAATCTTTTCTAACTGCCTTTTCTCAAATTTTAAAGCATGTAGCAAAAAATATAAAAAATAAAAAAATACTCCCCGACTTATCCAAACCGAAAGTAAATAAGATTGATTATGATAAAATTTTGTCACAATTGTGGATAGTAACATACTAATGATAAAGAGACTGATAGGTAAAACGAAATTCTTAGGAGCTTCTTTTTCACTATAATATGTTTGCTTGATAAGTAGAAACAGAATGATTACCGCAATGGCTGCAAACTCACTTATAATCCTTGCAGGACGCGGAACCATTGAAAATTTTATGAACTGGTAATAACCAAGGATAATAAATAATATGCTATAAAAATAGAAACCCCTGGTGGTAACTCGAATAATCATAAACTAAATGATTTCAAGCAAAGATAAAATTAAATTTGGTGTAGTCATTCTATATTAATGAAAATACATTGAACCAGAAAGACTTTTTAAAAATTATATCGATAATCAATATATTTTTTCCTTTTAAAATATTTATTATAGAACTTTCTAAGAAAATTCCTGAAAGAATAGTCGGGATAATTCAGTGAGAATCCTGCTGCCTTATAATATTTAACGAATTCATTTTTAAATGGATGATCGTTCATAAAATGCCATGGTTTTGACTTTGTGGTAAAATGAACAATTGCAGGATCGTTTAAGTATTGATGCGTTGAGAGTTCCTTTATGGCCTCTCCCTCATTATACTTTATATAAAAGATAGTTTGAAAATTCCATGTTACAGGCAACTGCAGCCAGCTGTTATATAAAGTTCCATTAAACGCATCCTGATCAACATATAAAAGACTATCCCTACGCACTTTTGCAAACTCAAAGATGGCAGAACTGATGTTATCTTCACGAAACTTTTTGGCATCAAATACCAGCACACCTGAATTTAAATAAGCACCCCCCGCAGGCATTTGAAGTTCTTTATGCCTCATAAAAAAGGGGTTTTCCACAGCAGCAAGGGCATTTCCTTCGAGGTCAATCTCAAAAAGCGGCTTTAGGGATTTCCGTACAATGAGATCACAATCTAAATATACTATTCTATCCGCATCAGGTATTAAATCAGGTAATTTTATGCGGAAATAAACAGCTAACGTAAAATAGAAATTAACTGTAAAATCTCTAAATTCATCAATATCAATTTTGATTTCATTTATTTGAACATTTGTGCCTTTGAAAATTGTTTCGTACCTTTTTATAATTTCAACATCTAATTCAGAATGTACTATATGAATTTTTATTGGCACATTAAGTATAGAATTATGTTTTATACTTTGGAGAGTTGCAGTAAGATAACCTGCGTAGATATTATCGGTGGCAAAAGCTAAATGATATAGCATCAAAAATATTTTTTTTTCTAATAAACGTTAATCCTGCAGCTAAATAATTATTTAGAATACTCTCCTACCAAAAATCAACAAAAGCAAAACTTTGGTATAAAGTTTTATGTTTATTGACTTTACTCCTAAAAGCAATCTTAAGGATTTAATTATATTCTTTCGATTATTATCATTGAATTTCTCTACCACTGAGTTAACTAAAACTTCAATTTTGGCTTTCTTAAATCTTTGATATGTATCTTCTCCTGCTACCCTTTTTATTTCATCACCCCAAATTGAAAGGAACTGAGACAATCCCAGTGTTCTTTTCTCTATGTTCTTTGCCATTTGATCACCCTGGTGTTCATATTTTATTATTAGTGGCTCATCAACATAATCAAAGGTATAGCCGGCTTTTGAGAATCGCAACCATAAATCATAATCAACAAATGTAATCAGTTTCTCATTAAAACCACCTACTTCTTTAAAGGCTTCCATTTTCAAAAGAAACTTACTAGTGCTAGCAGGGCAAAATCCTTTTAAGAAATCTTCATAGATATTACCTCTTAATTTATCCCAGTTTATAGTGAAGGTCTTATTTTTAACTTCATCTATTTCAGTAAAATCACAATATATAGCGCCAATATTTTCGAGATTACTAGTTTGATAGAGTTTAATTTGTTTTTCGATTTTTTCCGGCAGCCATTCGTCATCAGAATCCAAAAAACCAATATATTCTCCTGTAGCCTTCTCAGAAGCTTTATTTCTGGCTATGCATTGCCCTACATTTTTATCCAGTTTAATGTACTTAATTTTATCAGAAACAAATTCATTCATAATCTCATCTGTATTGTCTGTGGATGCATCATCAACAACAAGAAGCTCATAGTTCTGATAGGTCTGATTTTGAATGCTCTTTATAGCCCTAGGCAATAGATCAGACCGGTTATAAGTGGGGATAACTACTGTTACTTTTGGATCGTTCATATACTTTTTAATATTTATTTACGGTTGTGATTGGATGCAATGATAACTAAAACTAAGGATATAAATAACTTTGCTTTATCATACTTTAAAGGGATTTGATGAATGTTCTGAAATGCGCTGTTAAGTTATCTGAAATGAACATAAAATTTACAGAAAAATTATCAGAACATTTTCCACGGAAGTTCATACTTACATCAGAATGGTGTATCAGGACAAAATAAAATAGTCCCGATTGTAATACACCTTTTTTATATAATTCCTGAGTCTGCCTCTTATAAGGTACTTCAGAGGTCCTTTAATTTTCTCCTTTATTTTGAATAATACATGTGTAAGCAGTTTCTCTGATATTTTAGGTGAATTTGGGGCAAGTATCTTTTTTATCTCTTGTTCTGAAATTGTTTCCAGGTTACGGTTTATTTCAGCTATTGCCTCTTTTGCAGATATCTTATAAATTCCTCTAAATCCCTCATGGATAGAGTCGAAAGTAATATATTTACCACCTGGCGACCAGCGGGGTCTGAATTCGCATCGCAAGGCTTTTAAGCCACTAAACAGTTGTGGTTCTGCATAAAACAATCCAAGATTGATACCTTTCTGTTCCTCCAGATCGTAAAGCTGTAACTTCCTGTAAGGTATCCCTGCCAGTGCTTCTGCATCATATAAGATATATCTGCCATTAGGATGATAACTGATATTCCCCTTATTGGTAAAAAACGATTTATCCACAACTCTGAAATCAACAGTTTGGTCATCAAGCTCATAAAGTGTTTCATAATTCTGTTCAGATCTGCCGGAAATATTTGAGCTGGTAACAAACACTGTTTTGGAGTTTTTCCAGGCAATATTTGAAATCATGTGTGGCATTGAATAAATATTTTCACCTTTTGTATCACAAGTGAAAGTATATCTGTTGCCTGCCGATTCGCCATCTTTTATTTCTAACTGAAGCAAGATACGGGAAGCATCTGGATTGAAAGATAATTTATTGATCCAACACGATGAAAAGTCAGCGATTTTTGTTGTATCAGCCATCTTTTCCAGCAGGGCTTCTAAAGAAAGGATCTTTTTTGTTTCTGTTGTGTCTAAATCCAGCATACAGATAAATCCTTGTTTTTTACTGATTTGATCCTTCTTAAAACTTCCATGCTTCCATGGGTTTTTAGTATCAAAAGGCTTTAAAACATCAACAGATAGTGCCAACTTTCCATTGATGGAGATATTTAATACTGGTAAATCAAAAGGGGTAGTTTGCCTGGCTTTAAGATTGTATTTCTGACCATAATATTTATTATGATTTTTGCTAACGGCATTAAATATTATTTCATTATTGTGCTCTGGTCTGAATTGTAATAAAGCTCCCAACTGAAAATTCCATTGAAAAATGTCACCAATTTTCTCAACTGCTCCTTCTTCATCAATTAGACAAATAGATGCTTCATCCTTTCCGGTGGGTAATTTATCAATAAAGGGTACATTAATAGCCAAATGCTCAGTTTCATTCTCATTCATAATTTGAGAAAGGCTTCCACCAATAAAATAATTCTCAAGTTCCGGACTAATTCTCTCAACCTCTACCCGTTGCGCGTGTATTTGTTTCAGATCCTTATGTAAGTGATTATCTTTTAGTATAAGCGGCGTGTACTCATTATCATTATTTACTGAATGATGGAGGTTTTTTATATGATTAATGTCTTTAAGCGAAGGATTATTTATAATATTATTGACATAAGCAACAATGCTATCAAGATCTTTTATAATTTCCTTATCTTTAAAAATAGAAAATGCTTTTTCTGTAAATTTCATCACCCCTTCCGAAAGCATTTCAGAGGCTTTTATTCTGTATTTTTCGTAATCGCTATCTTCTATGTTTTTATAAACAGGAAAAAACGCTTCCCCGGTTTTTTCAATTGATATTATTGGTTTTTCAGGAGAGGACATGAAAAACTCCATCATATCCCAGTTATCAGTCTGATATTTCCTGTCAACTTCAGGACGTAATTCATTTTGAACCAGACTATTGTTCGGTCGGTTTACTTTATAATAATATCCAAGTAATGTGGAATTTAATCCAAATTGGGAGATAATGCTTTTTAAAAGTAACTGCGGCCGCGCTTTGGTGCAGGATGAATCCACAACCATTAAATCGCTTGAAAAAAGTTTCAGATTATCAAGGTACTGATATACGGTTGCTTTCTTGTTTTGTGATATTTTAATTATCGCAGGCTGGTTTTCAGTTACAAATTGCTTTAAATCCTGATGGGAAAGTGTTTTATGATGGATTTTAAAATCTTCCCAATGCTCTTTTAAGGTTAAATCCTCTTTTGTAAATTCGGTTATAAAATCAAGCAGTGTTTCATAGGTTTTCCCTAACTCCTTAAGAAAATGCTCCAGATCTGCAGGGGAATTGATGTTGGCTGATTCTGATACGTGCCTGGGCAGATAAACATAATGTGCATTAAACTCCTCCTTTTTATCGAAAGTTTTGAATATTTTTATCAGGTTAAATCCATCGCGTGCAACAAGTGCAATATTTTTAATTTTGTTTTTCCGGGCGTTTATATAAAGCCATTTGGTGAAAAAATATAAAAACGGACCAGCATATAAAGCTCCAAATTGTTTCCAGTAGTTATCTTTAAGATTTTCAATCCAAACGAGAGCATTTATCCCCACTATGATTGAAAATGTTAATTTATCTTTATGAAATCTTCTGTCATAATTGTCACGGAACAATGCTTCCATTTTTCCATGCTCCTGCATAAATCTGTCAATAACTTTGGGATAAAGAATAGCCTTTATCTTTTTTGCGATTGCCTGCTCATAATCATTGTTTTTGTTATCCCCAATATGTAAAATATCTTCGGGCTTTACTCCGGCTTCTTTCATTAATACCTCAAACAATCCACCTGTGGCTTTCCTTTTTTTATGGGTGGAAGATAAATACAACGCCTCATAATTGTTATAGCCTGCTCTGGCTAAGATATCAACAATAATTTTTTCAGGAAGGTACATATCAGACACAAACACTATGCGCTTACCCGCTTCCCTGGCGTGATTGTATATATTTACCATTTCAGGATTTGGCTGACATATCGTTTTTTCAAATTCGAGTTCAATTTCTTTAGCTCTGATATAATTCCCTCCCATAACTTCATAAATATCATCGAGAGATATTTCATCATCAGTACTTTTTCTACGTGCCTTGATTTCTGCATCCTTTCTTTTTCTGGCAAAGTTCTTTATCCCATACAACCTTTCTATATGAATAAACATATCGGAAGGTTTCAAATATGGGCGCAGTATCAAGGTATCAAAAATATCAAATGATATTAATTGCGATTTATTAATTTCTTCCTTTATTTTCTGGGATATTAACGTCATTTCTGTAAATTGTAAAGTATTATAAAGATTGAGTGCTATAGATAATATTAACAGTAATTTGAGAAATTAGTTTACTATTTTCCTCTTATCTTCCGCCTGTTTAACGGAATTTGACAGAAGGGTAATTTATAAATGTCATTTCTCCAAAAGTAGATATAAATACACTAGCTATACGTTATAAAAATATTAAAGCACGGAAGAATTTGATAAGTGTAATTAAATCTTCAACCAATAGCGTTTTTATGGAGAGACGAAAATCACTCTTATATTATGAATATACGATTGATAAATATTTATGCCATTATACTAAAAAAGCTGTCGTTTCATACAATCATTAACAATTCCAGAATTTTACTGTAAGCTTTGTCTTTAAATTATAAATTTTGTGCTAAATTTGATAAATTAATCAAATAAATCTATGTTTTTAGGTTCACATTTTGCCGCTCCAATTATGGGGGCCTTACTCCTGGAATCGAGAGGAAAAAAGAAAAATCTTTCACATGCTATAACAAAAGAAGAATATTTAGTATTAGGTTTAATTGGTATGATGCCAGATATGCTTTATCCTCATTTTGGCGGAGGAAGCCATTACCAGTCGTTTACACATTCCCTATGGGCATTTGGATTGTTTACCGGTGCAATCCTGCTAATCGGTAAAACAGTGTATAAAAATCTTTCAAACCGCTATATCGTTTATATGATTCTTGCTTTATCTTCACACTATTTAATTGATTTCTTTTCTGGTGGAGTCCTATGGCTTTATCCCTTTTCAGAAAGCAAGATAGGATATGCATTAATTCCTCTAAAAACATGGGTGATACTGGATTTTACACTTATCATAACCATGCTCCTGATGATGAAATATAGAAACCGAATGAAGTTTATTTACAAAAAAAAACATCATGAAAATTTAAGAGAAAAATAATTTACGCATGAAATTAAGCGTATATTTAATCCGCAACCAGAAACTAAAAATGGGGAATGTAGCCCCATTCACTTTGCTGTTAATAATTCGGATAATTTTTTTGTAAACGGTTTTGGAGGAAATCAATGTTGAGGGATTTATCTTGGGGTTTTCTTTAATATATTCTGGTGTATTTATCCTGTTCGGATTAATTGAATTTATGGTAATATCTCCTTCCAGCTTGTTTTCTATGAGTTTCCCAATTGATTCACTAAGCATCATTAAACCAGATTTTGTAGGAGAATATACGCCAAACTTATCTTCTCCCTGAAAAGCAGAAGTACTGGAAACATTGATAATTCTGCCAAATTTCTGTCGAACCATATAGGGAAGAAAAACTTTTACGAATACTGCTACGGATGTAAGGTTTACAGAAAACATATCCTGGATTTCCTTAACCTCATATTCATGCAGTAACTTGAAATTTAAGATTCCTGCATTGTTAATGAGTAACTCTATATGTTTATGTTTTGAAAAGATTTGATTTATGGCATTCTCTATTTTATCAATTTCTCGTAAATCAAATAGTATATAGTCTTTCAGAGAGTTCTTCAAATCAGCATCAATACTATTTTCTGGTCTAACATCTAATCCAATAACATTGTATCCATCTTCGCTAAAATGAAGGGCAAGTAATCTACCCAGGCCACCGGCAACGCCAGTTATCATAACGTTTTGGACAGGCTTTTCACGTTTGGATTTTATAAGTCTGTAGTATTGTCTGAGGAATCCATAAAAATATGTCTTACGTATTTTGTTTTTGAGGTTACTAAAGGTAAAGAAGAGCATAGGCGCTGAGGGAACAGGGATTTAGAATTGATTGATAACTAAAATTGATTCTTTAATTTATTTTTTATTTTATTCATTAATCGGGATAATGTATTATATTTTATAAACCCCTTTATGTATTCTGAGGGTGTGAACCAACGGTCAATATTTTGCTTGTGCCACTCATAAGCTTTATTCCTTTTCATTCGTTGCATATAATAAAAATATGCATATTCAATTCGTTCTTTCTTGTACAATTTGTTTAATTGTCGATTTTCACCTTTAAACCTGTAAAGAACTTCCTCATTTAACTGGTGGAGTGTATTATACCTAAAAACCACAGTGGAAGTCTGTGATTCAGGATGCCTTCTTGTATAACTTAGTACTTGGAAGACAAAGCCCACATTTGAAACATTACAAATATCGTAGAATAATTCAGTATCTATATGATATTTACCGTTAAATATTCTTGGAAAAAAATTGAGCTTCTTCAGATGATTCATAGAAAACATAAGTGTGGTAATATCTCCTGAAATATCTAGCTTACGGGTCAGTTGTTTAAATAAAATATCCTTACCGCTAAAAATATTTCCGTCATTAACATCAAGCCCACAACCATCAACCTGAGTTCCAGCTAAACGATAGGAACTTACTACTCCAATAGACTCATCTTTTTCAAAAATTTCAATGCATTCCTCAAGAAATCTAGGATATAACCAATCATCAGCCTGAAGTAACTTATAATATTTTGCATTTTGATTGGCTTGAATAAATGCATTATTCCAATTTTCAACAAGAGGAACAAATTCTTTATTCCTAATTACTGTTATCCTTGAATCCTTTTTTGAGAATTCTTTCGCAATTAAATATGATTCATCTGCCGATTGGTTATCAACTACAACGCATTCCCAATCATTAAAAGTCTGATCTATCAAGCTTTGCAATCCCTCTCGCAAGAATTTTCCACCATTATAAACTGGAATCCCAATAGCAACCATTGGATTTTTTTTATTTTTTTTCATGAGAAAAGTACAATTAAAAAGTTTAACGTCTAATTATCTAATTAACTACAATGGATGAAGTTCTGGTTCCAGCCCCATTTCTCTGAGCATCTCACCGATCTCATTTACATATACGCCATTCATAATAATAACTGCATCAGGTTGGTATTCCTTTAAAAAATCAGGGCTTTTATACTGAAGACCAATGCCCGGAATATAATTACCTTTCATATGCGGATTAATATCCACTACATGTTCAATTACTTTAATATCATCAAAATGAGTCAGAAATCCAACAGATTTTGATCCACCACCCCAGACAACAACTTTTTTGTTTTCTTTTTTATAATTTTCCAAAAGTGTTCTCCACTCATCAAGGCGTTTACTGATTTTTACTGCAAAATCCTGTGCCATCTTCCATAAGTCCTCAACACTTTCTTCCAAAGGATGAACTTTTGTTGAAGTTTCTTTTACAGGTTTAGCTTCTATAAATAAATACTGTTCATCGTATTCAAGGTACATATCAAGTACCTCAAAGCCATTCAAACGGAAGAGCCTGCCCAGGGATCCGGGGCTCATATAAGTACAATGCTCATAAAAGATATCCCAGAATGCCTGAATTTTAAGGATGCGGACAATACTGGGAATCTCAAAAAACAGGATAACATTATCATCATCTTTCACAGACTTTCTGATAGTTTTTATAAATTCTCCGGTAGCATGGATATGCTCCAGTGTATGCCTGCAGGTAATTACATCATTAGGGAGGTCTCCATGTTTCTCTGAATAGAATTCTTTGATGAATTTAAGGGCAGGATTGGGCTTCATTCGTCCTTCAACAAATGCAGGATCAATTCCTATTCCACGATTATTTCCCAGTTCGGCGAGCAGCGAAATAAAATCGCCCTTTCCACAACCAATTTCAATTACATCCTTGTTTCGTACTTCATATTTCTCAATAAAACGATTGGTAATACCGGTGATGAAATTTTTAAAAGTGGGTGAGAAACCTTGCTGATCTTCATATCCCTGGGTATAGTAATCAATGGTAGTATCAAAAGAGCTATTAAAAATAAACCCACAATTGTGGCAAAAAGCAAGGGTAATGTCATGCCGGGGTATGGCAAGGGCCTCTTCACGGTTTTTGATGGTTACCAGGCTTTGCACCGGGGCATTTTTCATTTGATAAAAATCTTCAATTTTATCGCTATGGCAATTTGGGCAGTGTATATGTTTCATATTATATTTTAAAGTGGTTTTTGAAATGTTGAAATATCAAAATCAGGATGGGAAGCATCTTTTTCTGAGACAATATCAGCTGCAACAGGCCACTGGATATTAAAAGCAGGGTCATTCCAGCGAATTCCCCGCTCTGCTCCGGGTGTATAAAATTCAGTTACAGGGTAATATACTTCACTGTTATCTTCAAGAGAGATAAATCCATGCGCAAAATTTCCAGGCACGTAAACCATTTTATAGTTATCCTGAGAAAGTTCATTCCCGATCCATTTCATAAAAGTTGGGGAATCAGGCCTGAGATCAATGATAACATCATAAATAGATCCACGGGTGCAGCGGATAAATTTTGTTTCCTTATAGGGGTCTACCTGGTAATGCATGCCGCGTATAGTGCCTTTTTTCAAAGTAAGTGAGGTGTTTATCTGTTTGATATCACCATTCATTCCATGTTCTTCAAATTCATTTTTGCACCAGGCACGGCCAAAAAATCCACGATCGTCAGAGATTTTTTTAATCTCTACAAGAAATGCTCCTTTCAAAGGTAGTTCTGTAAATATCATAATTTCAAACTCCTTATTAAATCCATTCAAGATTAGTATTCAAATGATTGTATTCCATAAGATCACTCAACACTCTGAGTCTTATAAGTTTTGATGACCGGTAATCAGGATCATTAAAATTCATTTCTATCATATTATCCCTCAATTCATTGATGGTGGTTTTCAAATCATGAATGGGTTGATGAGTTGGCGCCAGTTTTTTGTACATATCAAAGTTTACACGGTATGAACGTTTGTCCGGAGCAGCTTCAGTATTTACGCTAACCTTAGTGCCTGGAATTACCTCGGCCACAGCTTCTGCCAAGGGCTTTATCTGATTGTTCCATTCATTGCTTCCGGTATTTACCGCAAGGTAATTACCAATGCTCTTCTGGTCTCGTATAATACTCCACTCAAAAGCCCTGGCCATATCTTTGGTATTAATCATTGGCCGCCACGGGGTACCATCGCTTAAAATACTTATTTCCTTATTGATGAGTGCGCCTGCAACAAAATCGTTTAATACCAGGTCTAGACGCATGCGGTTAGAAAAACCACAGGCGGTAGCAAAACGCAGACAAGTGATCTTAAAATTATCGTCAGCAAGTGGCTCTAAATCATTCTCAGTATAAACTTTAGAACGTGCGTATGCAGTGAGTGGATTTAGTTCATCTGTTTCTTTTTTAGGATACTCACTGGCAGCACCGTACATGCTGCAACTGGAAGCATAGGTAAACGATTTAACGCCCGCTTTTAATGCTTTTTTTGCCAGTTCTACAGCTGCTTTATAATTTACATCGAGGGTTACTTCTTCAAACTTATTGCCCATGGGGTCATTTGAAATGGCTGCCAAATCAAGAACTGCGTCAACCCCTTCCAATAATTCATCCGGAAAATTGCGAATATCACCAAATACCTGTTTGTTTAACTTACGTTCGGGCAAATAATAAGGATTGGTAAGGCAATGTGCGAAAAATCCTATATCAAAACCAATGAGTTCCGCTTCAGGAAAGGATGCCCGTAATTGATTTGTAACGCTGGGGCCAATATAGCCCATATTTCCTACAATAATTATTTTCATGATTTTAGTTTGAATTTTAAAATACTGTTTTATTAATAATGTCGTAAAAGATGATTAGAAATTATATATAACTAGAGTTTCAGTTGTTTTTGATAATAATCTATTTTAAGATGATCTGAACCGGTTTCTACATCTGAAAAAGAAATTGCTACATTTTTCTTAATTTTTCGCTTCAGTATCATATTCTCTGACAAACCAATGGGAAGTAAATTTTGCTGCTGAAAAACATCATGATTTTCACATAATCCGTAAGCATGAAATCCACCAATACCATCCAAAATGGTTCCTGGTTCCATATCATGTTTGGCAATTGTTCCTACTTCTACTTTTAAACCGTGTGCAGCATCAATGGTAACATCATTAAAATCTACCAATCGAACAATGGAAAAGACGAACTCAAAAAACAACAGGTGATAAGGCACATAAAAACTATACAAAGGCCCCTCTCCCAACTTACCATAAGTTAAATATTTATTTGACAATGCATCATTTGCCGAAGCAAAAACGAATACACCTGGTTTTGGAGTTGCTCCCAAAGCATAATCAACTACGCCCCCCAATGCAATAAGCTCATCAATATCAAACATTTTGGCAACGTCGTCAATTATCCCATCGTAAGAATATCCTTTCATACCTCTTTCAGAAACAACCATTCCTGTGGCATTTGCGACGCACGCCTGCTCAAGTGATATTTTTGTGCCATCTACAAAATTTGTTGCCATAATGGGATTCATATCCCATTCTTTAGCAAAAGCAGCTTGTGTGGCAGGTGTCCGGTAATGATCCTGAATGCTTTTTATACTTCCACACACCAGAGGTGTAAATCCCATGGCTTTTACATAACGGTAAAGGTTCATTGTACAACCCGGCTGATCACCATCACCAAGCGTGTACCGTACTCCGGCATTTATTGCTTCCTGCCTTATCAGCGGGCCAAAAGTTGATTCTAACTCTGCATTAAAAGAAACCACATGTTTCCCCTTTTCAAATGCCCGCAAAATAGTGGTTAGGCCAAACAATATCTGGCCTGTCATTTCCACAACTACATCAACTTTTTCAAATTCAACGGCTATCTCAGGCTGCGTTGTAAGGCCAATGATGTTATAATTGAAAGCATATTGTAAATCCTTGTGGCTGTTTGCCACCTTAAATTCTTTTACACCTGCTGTTGCCAGTGCATTTTCAGCCTTGTGTAATGTCCTGTTGTAAACCACTACTATCCTAATCCCCTTAACATACCGGATAATTTGGTTCATAAGCCCTTTTCCCATTTCACCGGCACCAATAATACTTATATTTATTGGATTATTGGTGCGGGCCCGTTCTTGTATTTTATTGTCAACAATGTGCATTGATACTGATTCTATCGGAGATTAGAACGTTTACCATTACCAGACTTTCCAGGGTGCTTCGTTTCCGGACCACAAATCCTCAAGCACATTTTTATCCCTGAGGGTATCCATGGGTTGCCAAAACCCGGAGTGTTTGAAGGCGAAAAGGTTTCCATCTGAGGCCAGTTGTTCCATTGGACGCTTCTCAAAAACAGTACTGTCATCATCAATGTAATCTAATACTTCGGGTTCAAGCACAAAATACCCTCCATTTATCCAGGCTGTACCATCTGTATCACCCTGAGGCTTTTCTTTGAAATATTTTATCTGATCCTCATCTTTTCCTAATGTAAAAACTCCAAACCTACCCGGTTGCCTTACGGAGGTTAATGTTGCTTTTTTACCGTGGTTTTTATGGAACATGATAAGTTCATCTATATTAACATCTGATACCCCATCGCCATAGGTAAGGCAAAAAGTTTCATCATCCAGATATTTGGCAACCCGTTTCACCCTGCCACCGGTCATGGTGTTTTCACCCGTATCTACCAGGGTTACTTTCCAGGGTTCAGAGTTCATGTTGTGTACCTGCATGTTATTCTGCTTCATGTCAAAGGTGACATCTGAATTATAAAGAAAATAATTTGAAAAGTATTCTTTTATAATATGGCCTTTATATCCAAGGCAAATAATAAACTCGTTTATGCCATAGTATGAATAGATTTTCATGATATGCCATAGAATAGGTCGGCCTCCCACTTCCACCATGGGCTTGGGTCTGATGCCACTTTCTTCA
>JBEPYD010000004.1:0-43945 GCA_041641575.1 Bacteroidales bacterium | reverse complement strand
ATATTTAATCGGCTACTCATCTATTACGAACGTTGACATCAATAAACACAAAATACTCAGTCCATTAAAAAATGAATTATGAGTAATAATAAAGAAGATAACTACTTGAAGAAAGAACTCTATGAATTAATCAAAACGGATGAAACTATCTTTGATTTTATTCAGGAAACCTCATTAGATGGGTTATGGTATAGGGATTTGGAGCACCCCGAAGAAGAATGGATGAACCCGAAATTTTGGACTGTATTAGGTTATGTTCCGGAAGAAATGCCACATAAATCAAAGGCCTGGCAACAGATCATAAATCAGGAAGATTTGAAACTCACATCTGAAAATTTTAAAAAACATTGTGAGAACCCAAACCACCCTTTTGACCAAATAGTCAGATACACACATAGAAAAGGTTCAACCGTTTGGATACGGTGCCGTGGAATGGCCATTCGTGATGACAAAGGAAAGCCCATAAGAATGTTAGGTATTCATTATGATATAACAAAATTAAAAAAAGAACAATTGGAATTTTCAAAACTTTCCACACAGCTACAACAAGCTCAAGAAATCGGAAAAATAGGAAGTTTTGAATTCTTTTTAAAAGAAGGCAAACTAAATTGGTCTGATGAGATGTATAGAATATTTAACATTGATGATAAAAATAAACAGCTTAATTTTGATGTGGTAAATAATATGGTACATCCTGAAGATAGACAACTCCACATTGAGCAAACCCAACAGATTATTGAAAAAGGTTTTTATAGTTTTGAACATAGAATATTAAATCAGAATGGAGAAATAAGATGGCTTGATGGAAATGCCAAAATGGAGTATGATAGTGATGATAGTCCATACAGAATGCTTGGAACAGTTCAGGATATAACAGAAAGAAAAAGAACTGAAATAAGGTTAAAAGAACAAAATAACGAGTATGAATCTCTTAATAAAGAATTATTTAAAGCCAAAGAAAAAGCGGAAGAAAGTGAGTTTTTGAAAAATAAACTGGTTGCTAATATTGCCGATGTTATTGTTATCATTGACCACGAAGGAAACAACCGGTATAAAAGTCCTAACGTTGAAAAACTATTTGGATGGGAGCCTGAAGAATTAATAGGTATTAATGCTTTTGAGAATGTACATCCTGATGATATTGAAGAGGCTCGCATTTTTATAGATTCTCTTTTGAATGAACCTTATAAAAATGGCAGCATAGAAATCAGATACAAACATAAAAATGGAAATTATATTTGGATAAATTTCACTGGAAGTAATCTGTTGCACGACCCTTTTATTAATGGAATTTTGGGAAATTACCATGATATTTCAGAAAGAAAGAAAGCTGAAGCAGAACTTTTAAAAGTGCAGGAAAGAGAAAATAGATACACAGAGATGATTCTCAGCTCTCAATCCGTTGCAAATATATGTTCTTATTCCACCAATTTGCTTGAAGTGGATATAGAAAAAAGCGTTTGGGTTTGCTCACCCGAATTCTATAAAATATTTGGGATAGACGAAACATATCCCCATACTATTGCAGGTTGGGCTGACTTCATTCACCCTGATTTTCGCGAAGAACTGGTCGCTTACCATGAATCTGTTGTAAAGAACAGAACCTCATTCAATAAAGAATATAAAATAATTCGTATAAACGATGGTGTAGAACGCTGGGTGCATGGCACCGGTGAATTAGTGTATGATAAACACGGAAATCCAGTGAGGATGCATGGGGCAATACAGGACATTACCGAAATTAAGAAAACTGAAGATGAGCTTATCAAAGCCAAAGAGAAAGCAGAAGCGGCTAACCGCTTAAAAACGGAGTTCCTCAACAATATGTCTCATGAGATACGTACACCCATGAACGGCATTATTGGTTTTTCTGTATTGCTCGATAAAGCTGACATATCTGAAGAAAAAAGAAAATACTATTCAAAAATAGTGCAAAATAGCAGTCATCAACTTTTGCGTACCATTGATGATATCCTGGAAATATCAACTCTTGAAACAAAACTGGAAAGGATTAATGAAACAGAATTTTGTCTGAACGATTTGTTAATGGAACTTTTTTCAATTTTCAATTTAAAGACAAAGCCAAGAGATATTCCACTTTACCTGAAAAAACCTTTACATGTTGACCAAAGCCATATACTTTCAGATAAAACTAAATTGAACAAAATTTTAAGCAATTTACTTGAGAATGCTTTAAAATTTACAAGTGAGGGCTTTATTGAATTTGGTTATTATATTGATAAAGCAAATTTGAAATTGTACGTAAAAGATACCGGTATTGGTATTTCACCAGAAAATCATGAAATGATTTTTGAACGATTTTCACAGGAGGATAAGGAAATTTCTAAAAGGCATGGAGGTTTAGGTTTAGGTTTATCTATTTGTAAAGAAAATGCCCAATTGTTGGGAGGAGCTATTACCGTGGAATCAGAAAAAGGAATGGGCTCAACTTTCATTGTGTCTATTCCCCATAAACCCACGCAAATTAAAAATAGCAATACAATAGAAAGTATTAGAGGCAATGAAAAGGCTAATGATAAATACACCATTCTTATTGCAGAAGATGAAGAAGTAAACTATTTGTATTTAGAAGTTTTGTTTGAAGCTGAAACGGATAGGAATTATAACCTCATACACGCAAAAAACGGGAAAGAAGCACTTGAAATTTGTATATCAAATAAAGATATTGACCTTGTTTTAATGGATATAAAAATGCCAGTCATGAACGGGTATGAAGCAATTGAAAAGATAAAAGAAAAATTTCCAAACCTGCCGATAATTGCGCAAACAGCATATTCCACAAAATCGGATAAACATTTGGCACTAAACCACGGTTATGATGACTTTATTTCAAAACCGATTGATAAAGAAAAAATATTTGGATTGATTAATAAACACTTGAAAGTGAGATAAAAACTAAGCACAATACTACTTATTCCACCTTGGTGTCGTACTTAATCTCTGATAATCAAATAAGGACGCACATATTTTACATGACCTAATTTGCTTACATTTCTGCCAGGTTTAAATATTTATACCGGACACAACTGTTAAATAATATAAGAATTTCGAGATAATTTGTATTTTGGCACACCCAAAAAAGCCACTGTTACAGATGATGGTTCAGGTTATTTCGTTATTGAATTAATTGTGGCAGGTCTTTGGTCTAGTATATGAACTTTTATAGTTTTAAATTCCAATATTAGAAAATGACGGAGATATGGACGGTACAGAATAAAAATGCGACATAATTGTGTGAGATGAATATATTGAATGGTTGTGCCGTTTAACTAACTTAAATTAAACCTATGATGCGGAAAAAATTATTACAAGATGGTCTAATTGCTGTGGGACTTCTTGCCGGATTAACTAATATAGAACGAGTGCACGCAGTTGAAAAACCCAACGTTATTGTTATAATGACGGATGACCAGGGTTATGGTCAGATTGCTGCACACGGCCATCCCCATTTGATCACGCCCAATATGGATAAACTCCGGGAGAAAAGTGTAAGGCTAAATAATTTTCATGTTGATCCCACATGTGCGCCTACCCGTTCAGCACTGATGACGGGCCGCTATTCCGGACGCGTGGGGGTGTGGCATACAGTGATGGGGAGAAATTTATTGCGTGAAGATGAAACAACTATCGGTGAAGTTTTTCAAGAGGCAGGTTATCGCACGGGCATTTTTGGTAAATGGCACCTTGGAGATTCTTATCCCTACGGTGCCAGGTTTCGTGGGTTTGACGATGCTATTGTACATTATGCCGGTGGTGTAGGACAAACACCGGACTATTGGGGCAACGATTATTTCGATGATCACTACAACGATAACGGCGAATGGAGAAGGTTTCAGGGGTATTGCACCGATGTTTGGTTCAACCAGGCGTTGCAGTTTATTGAGGAAAGCAAGGATCAGCCATTTTTCCTGTACCTGCCTACAAATGCTGCTCACCAAACCCGCCAACATGTTCCGGAGAGGTACAAGATGCTTTATGATAACCTCGATGTACCCGATAGGCTTAAAATATACTGGGGTATGATCACCAATATTGACGATAATTTAGGAGTTCTGATTGATCGTCTTGAAAGTTGGGGACTTATGGAGAATACTATTCTGATTTTTATGGGGGACAATGGCACCACCATGGGGCCACATAATTGGCCCGAAGATAAAAGGGGAAATTGGTCAGAACGTTTCAATGCCGGCATGCGTGACGGAAAAGGCTCACATTATGAAGGTGGACACCGTGTTTTTAGTTTTATTCATTACCCGGCTGCTGGTATTCAGGGTGGGAGAGATGTTGAGCAAATTACAGCCCATATAGATATGATGCCCACGCTAATGGAGCTTAGTGGCATCTCTGTACCTGATAGTATTGAATTTGATGGAACATCACTTGTACCATTACTTATCGGGAAAAGTGATAATTGGCCTAAACGCGCCCTATTCCTGCATAATCAACGTGTGCTGGATCCGGTTAAATGGAAAGAAACTTCGGTTATGACGGACCGCTGGCGACTCGTGGATAATAACGAACTTTATGACATTATAGAAGACCCTGGACAGCAAAATAACATAATTGAGCAACATCCAGAGGTGGCGGAAAGGTTAAGCGGTGAATATGACTTGTGGTGGAATGAAATTAGTGCCGGCTTCGATGAGAAAACACCCCTTTATGTAGGCACAGAATTTCAGAATCCGGTACAGCTGAATTCTCATGATTGGATGATTAATGATCTAAGTGAGTTGCCATGGAATCAGACACATGTACTGGAGCGCCCGTTAAGCAATGGCCCCTGGATGGTACGTATAGCTGAACAAGGTACATATATCTTTATTCTGCGTGAAAGGCCTGATATAGCCGAATTTCCGCTTACGGCTGCAGAGGCGAGGTTAAACATAGGAGAGATTTTCGATGAAACTCAAAAGGTTGTAAAAGGTGCTTCCGAAGTACGTTTCCAGGTTGAACTTGAACCTGGTGATACAGAGGTTATGACCTGGCTTAAAGAGCCAGACGGCAAAAGCCGGGGGGCTTATTATGTAGAGGTATTCCGAATGAATGAATAAGAATCATTATAGCAATTATATTATCACTGT
Source organism: Bacteroidales bacterium (assembly GCA_041641575.1). Taxonomy (GTDB): domain Bacteria; phylum Bacteroidota; class Bacteroidia; order Bacteroidales; family JBEPYD01; genus JBEPYD01. Next base: position 38,843 of record JBEPYD010000004.1, on the reverse strand, counting down.
AATGGCATTAGCCAAAGTTGAGCACTGCAAAAGGGCAGTAAATAGTTATACGCACTCTCTTGTTAAGGGCAATTGCATGAAAATCCTGGCTCAATGATGCATTCATGCATGTAGGACATAGCCTATAATAATCTGATCCCCTGTATGCTATGGAAATTTGGTTCACTGTACTTATTTCTGTTGGATCGTCCCCCTTTAAAAATGAAACAACGCAATAACATTCATACTAATTTAAAAAATGAGGTCCATAGCATTACACCAGCACCCCAAAAGGAAAACGCCCCAATTCCATCTGCGGAATTTAAAATTTAATTCGTTCCCGGTATTTGGTATGTAAAAGTTTATGCGACATTTCTCCTAACGGCTTGAGCAGGAATTCATCATAGATTTGCTTTATTTCCGGGTTTTGATGTGATTTTCTGATGGGTTTTCCCGCATCTTCCTCATAAATGGCCCGGGCACGTTTATCCCTGATCTCCTTATTGGTAGGCAGGGGTTGTCCGCCACCACCCAGACATCCGCCGGGGCAGGCCATAATTTCAATAAAATGATAAGCAGCGCCATCTTTTTTGATCATCTCCAGTAGCTTTCTTGCATTTACCAGCCCGTGTGCAATGGCTGTTTTCAGGGTAACTCCTTCCAGGTAATCATATTCTGGCAGCACATCCTCTATTTTTAAGGCAGCTTCTTTAACTCCCTCCATCCCACGCACAGGTAAAATATCCAGATGGTTAAAAGGCACATCTCTTCCTGTTACAAGCTGATAAACAGTGCGGAGCGCCGCTTCCATCACACCCCCTGTGGCACCAAAAATCACAGCTGCTCCGCTGGATTCGCCCATCAGGGTGTCGAAATTGCGCTCTTCCAGGGTTTCAAAATCAATGCCTGCCTGGCGTATCATAATGGCCAGCTCTCTTGTTGTCAATACATAGTCCACATCTTTATAACCACTTGAACGCATTTCCGGCCGGTCTGCCTCAAACTTTTTGGCTGTGCAGGGCATAATGGATACGGAGACTATTTTTTCCGGGTTAATTTTCCGCTTTTGCGCGTAATATGTTTTGGCCAGCGCACCAAACATTTGCTGGGGTGACTTGCATGTACTCATATGATCGATAAAATCAGGATAGAGATGCTCCATATACTTTACCCATCCGGGGGAGCAGGAAGTCGCTACTGGTAGCTTCACATCCTTATCGTTATCTTTCAGTACTTTTTTCAGCCGGCCAAGCAATTCTGTTCCCTCCTCAATAATGGTAAGATCAGCAGTAAAATCCGTATCCATAACTGAATCAAAACCTAACCGCTTTAATGCAGCCACCATTTTACCGGTAACCACTTTCCCCGGTGCTATTCCCAGTTCTTCTCCCAGGGCTACCCTTACGGCAGGAGCAGTTTGCACCACAACATGTTTGGAAGGGTCAAAAATGGCTTCCCATACCGGATCAAGGTAGTTCTTCTCGGTAAGGGCACCTGTTGGGCAGCGGTTAATGCATTGTCCGCACTGGGTGCAAACTACTTCGTATAGCGGACTTTCCACGAATGTAGATATTTTTGTTTCGGCTCCTTTGTAGGCCATGCTGAGGGCACCTACCTGTTGCAGCTCGTTACAGGTACGTACACAGCGCTGGCATCGAATGCACTTGCTGTCATCTTTAAGTACAGAAGGGGAAAGTGTATCAACCTGGTAATTTTTTAAGGGAACAAGGTCAATGAAAGTATCTCCGGTGATTTTGTATTCTGCGGCAAGGGATTGCAGCTCACATTTGCCATTTTTATAACACAGGGTGCATCGTGAATCATGCTCTGATAAAAGTAATTCAATGATTTGTTTGCGTGCATTACGCACCATCAAACTGTTGGTGTTAATCTCCATACCCACTTCTGCAGGCATGGCGCAGGAAGCCACCAGTCCTTTTTTACCTTTTACTTCTACCACGCAAACCCTGCAATTTCCTGCAATGCATAAATCATCATGGTGGCACAAGGTAGGAATATGAATATTTACGGATCGTGCCGCATCCAGAATGGTTTGTCCCTCTTTTATCTGCATGGTGATACCATCAATTTTAATACTTTTCACATTTTCCATAGATGTATTTTTTACCAGTTGCTTGTTTTAATAAATCATTTCTTCGCGAAAGTTTTGGGCAATGGAGGCGAATGAATTGGCCACAGACTGGCCAAGGCCACATTTAGAAGTCATTTTCATGGTTTGTGTCAGCCTCAGCATGCTGTCAATATAAGCCGGGTCTTTCTCCCCTCTTTTCACTGCATCAATTCCCAGCAATAACTGCTGACAGCCCACCCTGCAGGGTGTACATTGTCCGCAAGACTCTTCACTGAAAAAATCGAGATAATTTTTAATTACATTGAACATGGAGCGGGAGCTGTTAAAAATCATCATGGAACCACCAGTGGGTACGCCTTCAAAACCAATAATGGTTTCGTCAAACCGCTTGCGCGGAACGCAAAAGCCTGCTGCACCACCCACTTGCACTGCCTTGGTGTCGCCATCCCCGAATTCTTCCACAAATTGTGAAAGTTTCATGCCCAGCTCCAGCTCATAAATACCGGGACGGGGTGTATCTCCGGAAACTGAAAATAATTTCGAGCCACTGGAATCGGCAGTTCCTAATTTCTTAAATTCAGAGGCACCAATCTGGGTAACCATAAGGGCAGAAACCAGTGTTTCCACATTGTTAATTACGGTAGGCTTATTGCGGTACCCCAATTCAGTGGGGTAGGGTGGTTTGTTACGGGGCTCGCCTCGTTTGCCTTCCATAGACTCAAACAAGGCTGTTTCTTCCCCACAGATATAAGCACCTGAACCAGTAAATATTTCCACTTGAAAATCAAAACCGATATCATTGAGGTTTTTGTGAAAAATTTCGAGGTCTTTTTCCAGTTGTTCCATCAGGAATTTGTACTCCCCCCTAAGATACACATATCCTTTTCTGGCACCGATAACCCTTGCGCATAAAGCCATTCCATCAAATACTTTACAGGCTACTTTTTCCAGTATTTCACGGTCTTTAAAAGTGCCGGGCTCTCCTTCGTCTGCATTACAGATCACATATTTTTCATCATCATCCTGCAGCCGCGCCATTTTCCACTTCATGGCAGTGGGAAAGCCTGCACCCCCTCTTCCCCGGAGGCCGGAATCTATGAGTTCTGCCAGGAGTTCATCCGCATCCCGGTCAAGGGTTTTTTTCAGATATTCCTTTGTAAGGCATTCCTGGTTAAAAATCAGATCTACTTTTTTTAGTTTTTTTCCTGCCATAGCTATATTATTTATTATTCTATAATTTCATCATTTAAATAAGCGGTGAGAATGGCCCTTATTTTCTCCGGTGTTAATTCCGTGTATGATTTATCGTTTATCAACATGGCGGGGCCTTTGTGGCACCAACCCAGGCAATTGGTTTCCAGCAGGGTGAATTTTTTATTGGCTGTGGTTTCGCCCAGCTTAATTTTCAGCATGTTTTCTATGGTACTTCTTATCATTTGACTGCCATGCATGTTGCAGGTGATTGTTTTGCAAAGCCGGATGACATATTTTCCCCTGGGTTCTGTGTCAAGAAAAGAATAAAATGATGCAGTGCCAAATACCCGTGCGGTGGAAAGATTCAGTACTCGGGCTACTTCCCGGATGGCATCTTCAGAGATGTAATGTCTTTTATTTACAATGCCCTGCAAAATGGGCAGCAGACTTTCAGGCGACTGACCATGTTTTTCTGAAAGATTATTTACAATTTCTTTGATGTTTTCCATAGCTGAACTTTTACTGTTATTTAAATAACAATTTACTAAGAAGTTTATTTGTAGACAATTTAAATTACATGTTGTATAACTTCATATTTAGTCTGTTGAATAGTATGGTATTTGATAATATTGATTTTTTAATTTAGAGGGAAAGTAGAAAAAGCTTTTTATTGCCTTAGTTATTCATGATTTTTTGATGATGCAGATAAATCAAGAGATTGGAAAATTACATTGAACACATTGTTCTTGACAAGGTATTTTATAAGTAAAATAGATATTTCATCATATATTTACAATATGAAACACATATACACAATATTAATTCTTGTTATTTCCGGAATTATCATGGGATGCGATTTTAACCTGAACCTGGAGAAAACCGAACAAAAAAAGTACCTTGCCCTGGGAGATTCCTACACTGTGGGGGAAAGTGTAGAGGAGGCGCAAACCTTTCCATATTTGCTTCATGATAGCCTTGAGGAAAAAGGTATTTCATTGTACGAACCTTTAGTAGTAGCAAAAACAGGATGGACCACTGATGAATTAAACGAAGGCATAACCATTGCCCCTATTACCGGGAAATATGATTTGGTTACCCTGTTAATAGGCGTGAATAATCAATTTCGGGGACGCGATACTGCTAATTACCGTGAGGAATTTAGCGGTTTGCTCAACAGGGCCATCCAGTTTTCCCGCCAGGATACCAAAGGCGTAATCGTTATCTCCATACCCGACTGGGGTGTCACCCCTTTTGCGAAAAATTATAATCCTGATCAGATTGCCAAAGAAATCGACATTTTTAATGATATTGCCCGCTCAGAAAGCAAAAAAGCAGGGGTGGAGTATATTTATATTACCGATATCTCACGCACGAAATACGATGGCGAATATTTAATCGCTTCCGATGGATTGCACCCTTCCGGGGAGATGTATGCTTTATGGGTGGAGCGGATAACACCTGTTGCCATTAAAATGCTGAGTGAAGAATAGCCATGAATAATAATTTTTTAGCGGAAGCCGAGAGTGCGGATAGTACTGATAAATTAAAAGCCTGTAGAGAAAAGTTTGTAATTGATGATGAGCAGGTGGTTTACCTCGATGGAAATTCGCTGGGCAGGTTACCCCTGGCTTCAAAGGCGCTGGCACAAAAAGTAGTAAATGAAGAGTGGGGAAAGCAACTGATTGGTGGCTGGAACAACCGGTGGTATTCATTATCCTCCAGCTTAGGTGCGAAATTGTCGCCACTCATCGGGGCACGACCCCATGAAGTTATTTTTGCCGACAGCACATCTGTTAATCTGTTTAAACTGGCGTATGCAGCTTTGCAAAGTCTTCCATCGCGTAAAAAGATTGTCATTGATGCATTTAACTTCCCTTCTGATCATTATATCCTGCAGGGCGTGGCCCAGATGCTTTCAGCAGGTCATGAAATTACCATCATCCCATCCACTGATGGAGTCACCATCAAGGATAAAGACATAGAGAATGCTTTGGATGAAGATACTGCCCTGGTTTGTCTTTCCCATGTAGGGTATCAAACATCTTTTAAATACAACATGAAAGCAGTCACTCAGATGGTGCATAAAGTCGGGGCAAAGATAATTTGGGACCTGAGCCATTCCGCTGGCGCTGTTCCAGTAGATTTAAATGGTTGCCGGGCAGATTACGCTGTGGGGTGCAGCTATAAATATCTGAATGGTGGCCCGGGGGCAACTGCTTATCTTTATGTACGGGAGGATCTTATTCCGGATTCTCAAACGCCCGTATGGGGTTGGTTCGGAGACGCCAAACCCTTTGCATTTAACCTCCAGTATACACCTGCAGAAGGTATTCAGCGCTTCCTGGCGGGTACTCCGCCTGTTTTGTCGCTTTCAACTGTGGAGCCTGCCCTCGACATAATTTTGGAAGCAGGTATTGAACAGGTTTATGCCAAAAGCAAGAAGCAGTCGGAATATTTTCTGAAAATGCTGGAGCATTTACACCATCAATTTCCGGATTTAGTGATTGCTTCACCCAAAGACCCGGAGAAACGAGGATCCCACATCACCATACAGCACCCGGGGGCGGCAGGTATAACCCAGGCTTTGATAAAACCGGCACATAGCAATATCGCTGTAGTAACTGATTTCAGAAAACCCAATTTCATTCGTTTTGGAATCACTCCGTTATATACTTCTTATCAGGAGTTATACAAGGCTTATGGCCGGTTGTATGAAATTCTGGTTAATAAAGAATACCTGAATTATCCAGAAACCATAAAAGGCGTTACATAGGGTCTTCTTATATTAGGAAAAATAAATGATTCGATGAGGTGTATCATCCTTTTCAGGTATTGAGGAGTAATGCTGAGTATTCATAATTAAACGGTGAAATGAAGCAGAAAACTTGTATATTTGGATTAGAAAAAATATTATGAATGATTCAAATACCATATTAAGTTATCTAAAAGACAACAGGGATCGGTTGTTAAATGATTATCATTTAACAAAGATTGGATTGTTTGGATCTATGGCCCGTGGTGAAAATGGAGATTCCAGTGATATTGACCTGGCAATCGAGTTCGAACCCGATACACCAGATATATATTCACTGAAGCTGAAATTAAAAGAAGAGATTCAATCGCGCTTTGGCAGGCAAGTAGATATTTGCAGGATCAAATACATTAAACCTGTTTTTAAAAAACATATTCAATCCGAGATTAAGTATGTTTAATATCTCTCATAAAGATTTTGCATGTTTGTTAAATATGTTCGATTCTATTGAAAAGATTAAAAAATATTCAGGTTCCTTTAAAAATGCGGACGAGTTATATGCTGATTCCAAGTCATTTGATGCTGTAATGATGAATTTTGTTGTGATTGGAGAAATGGCTGAGAAATTAACTGAAGATTTCAAAAAATCAACAGAATCTCAAATAGATTGGTTTAAGGTACGCGGATTCAGGAACATTATCGCTCACAATTACTTCGGGATTGATGCAGAAGAAGTTTGGCAGATTATTGAAAATAGTGTGCTGGATATGGAAATAAAAATTAAAAAAATTCTTGATAAATAAATCTGTTAGAGTACAAAATGCCTGGAATATTGGCAGCTCATGATAACATCCGTTTACCCTCACTTCTTGTATTTGAGATGGCAAAAATATATTTTTCAGCAATCCTTAAAATAAATAAAACCTGCTAATATATTTCTAAATCAATTTATGGCTTTCCAGAATATGAGCCATCTGTTGTTGTATTTTCTCTGCTTCTATGCGGGCAGAGTCAGCAAAGGTATTGGTGCCGTCAGCATAGAGGATACTGCGTGAGGCATTCACAAGCAGTCCACACTTTTTATTTAATCCATATTTGGCTACTTCTTCCAGGCTGCCACCTTGTGCTCCCACGCCGGGGACAAGCAAAAAATGATCAGGGGCTATCTTTCTTACTTCCTTAAATTTATCTGCCTGGGTAGCACCCACCACAAACATTGTATTCTCTGCTGATCCCCATTTCTGGGCTTTTGTAAGCACTTTTTCAAACAAGCGCATACTGGAACCGGGATCAAATATCATTTGAAAATCATGACTGCCTTCGTTTGAAGTAAGCGCCAGTATAATGATCCATTTGTCCTTATATTGAATGAATGGTTTAACTGAATCTTCACCCATGTATGGAGAAACGGTAATGGCATCAAAATTCATGTTCTCCAGAAAAGCAGTCGCATACATTTTGGAGGTGTTTCCAATGTCTCCTCTTTTGGCATCTGCGATCAGGAAAAGGTCAGGATAATTCTCCCGCAGATATTTTACGGTAAGTTCAAGGCTCATCCATCCGGCAGTGCCCATGGATTCATAAAAAGCCAGGTTTGGCTTATAGGCAACCGCCAAATCGCTTGTAGAATCAATGATGCGTTTGTTGAATTCAAACAGCGGATATTCACTATCCATCATTATTTTGGGGAGCCTGTTAAAATCACTGTCCAGACCCACGCATAGAAAGCTTTTTTTTTGTTTTATATTTTTAAATAATTCCGCTGATGTCATTCTTTTATTCTTTAAGCCAGTTCATTTTCTTTCAATCTTTCCGTATTCTCTGCCATTTGCAACTTTTCTATAATCTCATGAATATCCCCGTTAATAATGGCATTAAGGTTATACAGGGTGAGATTGATTCGGTGGTCCGTAACACGTCCCTGCGGGTAATTGTATGTACGGATTTTTGCTGACCGGTCGCCCGTGGAAACCATGGTTTTACGTTTGGATGAGATTTCATCAAGGTACTTTTGATATTCAAGGTTGTAAAGCCTTGTTCTCAGTTCTTCCATGGCTTTTTCCAGGTTCTGAAGCTGCGATTTCTGATCCTGGCAGGTAACTACTATTCCCGAAGGGGCATGTGTAAGCCTGATAGCGCTGTATGTGGTGTTTACCGACTGGCCGCCTGGACCCGAGGCACAATATGTGTCTTTACGTATATCCTCCTGTTTTACTTCTACATCAAACTCATCCGCTTCGGGCAGCACGGCTACCGAGGCTGCACTGGTATGTACACGGCCCTGCGTTTCGGTTTGTGGTACCCGTTGCACACGATGCACGCCTGATTCGTATTTTAAAATGCCATATACGCCCGATCCGGAAACCTTCATTACAATTTCCTTGTAACCGCCCATGGTGCCTTCAGAAAGGTTGGTAATTTCTACCTTCCATTTCTTTTCTTCACAAAATTTTGTATACATCCTGTAAAGGTCACCTGCAAATATGCTGGCCTCATCGCCACCGGTACCTGCACGTATCTCCATAACAGCATTTTTATCATCTTCAGGATCTTTGGGCAGAAGCAGAAATCGTATTTCTTCTTCCATAGGTTCCATTGTGGCCGTTAATTCTTCTAACTCCATTTTGGCCATCTCCCGCATCTCCTCATCTTTCTCTTCCTCCAGAATTGCCTTTGCACTATTTATATTGCTAAGGGTATTGGCATATTTGTTATAGGCCTCCACCACGGGTTCAAGGTCCTTATATTCTTTGTTTAGTTTGATGTAACGTTTCATATCAGAGATTACATCCGGATCGGTAATTAGCTGTCCTACTTCTTCAAAACGGTGTTTTACGCCTTGCAAACGATCCATTATCATATTGTTACTCATATTGTGCCAGTTTGATTTTACATGTTTATATTACAACCATCATACAATATATGTATAGCAAAAACCATACATTATATTGAATAAAATGATTAAAGCTAATAATGATAATTGCCTTTATTATCAGTAATGGTGAGTTTGTTCATTGGTGAAACGGTGCAATGACCAATTATACGGGCTTCTATGCCAAATTCTTTGGCCATTTCAATAATTTCAGCGGCAAAAAATGGCGGAACATAAGCTTCTAACCGATGTCCCATGTTAAACACCCTGTACATATCCTTCCTGGGTGTACCCGACTGTTTTTCCAGAAGTTGAAAAAGAGGGGGCGTAGGGAAAAGATTATCTTTAATTACATGTATTTTGTCTACAAAATTCATCACTTTCAGCTGTCCGCCTCCTGTGCAGTGAATAAGCCCATGAATGTTATCCCTGAATTGTTCCAGCATCTTTTTTACCATTGGCGCGTAGGTGCGTGTGGGAGAGAGCAGCAACTTTCCTGCATCAGGCTCTACATCACCTATTTTTTCAGTAAGGCTTAAGGCTCCGCTGTAAATTAGCTCATCGGGAATCTCTGCATCGTAACTTTCCGGATATTTACGTGCTATTTTTTTGTGAAACAAATCATGACGGGCAGATGTAAGTCCATTACTGCCAATCCCTCCGTTATATTCATCTTCATAAGCCGCCTGTCCAAAGCTGGAAAAACCAACAATTACATCATCATCCTTAATGTGGGTTTCAATAACTTTTTCGCGGGGCATTCTGCAAGTTACCGTGCTGTCAACAATGATGGTGCGCACCAGGTCACCCACATCAGCAGTTTCGCCACCTGTGGAGGTAATATTGATTCCCCACTTATTCATTTTCTCCAAAAACTCCTCCGTTCCTTCAATGATGGCTTTGATAACCTCACCGGGAATTTTGTTTTTGTTCCGGCCTATGGTGGATGAGATCAGCATATTTTCCATGGCACCCACACACATCAGGTCATCGGTGTTCATCACAATAGCGTCCTGCGCAATTCCTTTCCACACCGATAAATCTCCAGTTTCTTTCCAGTACACATACGCCAGGGAGGATTTTGTCCCTGCCCCGTCAGCATGCATAATGTTGCAATATGCAGGATCTCCCCCGAGCAGGTCGGGTATTATTTTGCAAAATGCATTCGGGTACAGACCTTTATCTATGTTTGCAATGGCATTGTGCACATCTGTTTTGGTAGATGATACACCTCTTTTGCTGTATTTTGACTCGTCAGCCATTTTTTTGCTGGTTGTTTAAACTGCAAAGGTAGTAAAAGTATTTTCTTTACAGGAATTTAATGTAAATGGCTTTTTAAGCAAAAAAAATCCCGCTGTTAAGCGGGATTTGATATTTTACTGGTTATAGTCTGTTGTAAGTACTCTGAACTCGGTGCGCCGGTTTATCTGGTGTGCAATTTCCTGCAACTCCTCATCCGGTAGTTGCTGAATGTATTCTTCTGTGAGCACAACACCTTCTTCCAGCGTTGGATATTGTTCTACAATAGACGCATCAATTTCTTTGGGTTGTGATTCTCCATAGCCTTTTGCAGTAAGTCTGTCGGCTTTAATTCCTTTTTCTATCAGATAATCAACCACGGACTGCGCACGCTTTTGTGAAAGCTCAATATTGGCCTGTGCACTACCCCGCGAGTCAGTATGTGACATCAGTTCAATGGTAATGTTGGGGTTATCGTTCAGGGTTTCCACAAGTTTATCAAGCGAAACCATTGACTCTGGTCTCAGATCCCATTTTGCAAAATCGTAAAAGATATTTGGGAGCTCAATGGGTTTCTCAATTGAGGCAAGGTATATGGTAGTGGTGAAGTCCCTGCTTTTATCCAGGCCTTTGGTTGTTTCTCTTTCCTTACCATTCAGGTAGTTTTCTGCAGAAGCAATAAAAACGTAATCAGTTGCCGGTTTCAGCATAAATTTGAATGATCCGTCATCCTGTGTAGTGGTTTCAAGGGTAACCCCATCACTGCTGATGGATTTTACCGTAGCATCCGGAATGATTTCATTTGTTTCCTCATCACGTACCTCTCCGGTAATGTTAAACTTCAGGGGAGGCAGCAGGAATGAATAAATATCGTCATTGCTTCTTCCTCCACGGCTTGAGGTGAAAAATCCTGCTTCCACATCGCTTTTGAAAGTTATGCCAAAATCATCTGCATGAGAATTAATTGGGTATCGCATATTTTCAACCTTCCAGTTATCATTTTCATCCAGGGTGGCTTTAAATATATCAAGACCTCCCATGCCAACGTGGCCGGTAGACGAAAAATACAGGGTTCCGTCAGGATGCACGTAAGGAAATAACTCATCACCCACGGTGTTTATCTGCTCACCCATATTTTCGGGTTCGCCCCAGTCACCATCTTTACTCTCGCGTTCTACTTTATAAATGTCTTTTCCACCAATTCCACCGGGTACATCGGTAACAAAATATAATGTAAGCTCATCGGGCGCAATAGCGGGGTGGGCAGCAACCAGGCTATCGCCAATCAGCGGGAGAGCATCGGGTTTTCCCCAGGTATCTCCACTTTTTCGTGCATACATCACCTGGCATCCGGATGCTTCCTTTTCGCTGATAAAACAGCGGGTAAAATACATGGTTCTGAAATCGGATGAAAAAGAAGGGGTACCATCTTCATATTCACTGCTCACTTCTCCGTCAATAGGAACGGGTTCACTCCATTTTCCTTTCCGGTCTTGTTTAGTTACAAAGATATCTGTGAAATTTTCGCCAGTAGCGCCATGAATTTCTGTTCCGTTTGAACCTTCCCGGGAAGTCGTGAAATAAAGTTCCATATAATCTTCCCTGGCAAATGCAGGACTATAATCACTTTCCCTGGTATTGATAAATTTCATTTCTTCCACCTCGTACCCATTTGGATTTTCCATCCATTGCAGGGCCAGTTCACTGGAGAGGATGCCATCATTCCCCCGGGGGTCTTCGGGCACCAATTCAGCATAGCGTCTGTACTGCTCAATAGCTTCTTCATATTTTTCATTCATTTTCATCATATCGGCATAATAGAGGATGGCTACCGGGTTCTGGTAATCGCGCAGAATGGCTTTTTTATAATTCATCTCGGCACTTTTTGGGTTGTTTGTGCGGCGGTAGCTTTCTGCTATCTTAAATATTATTTCAGATTTTTCTTCACGATCGCTTACCATATCGTAAGCTTCTTTCAGCAGGTCAATGGCTTCATAATATTCACCTGCTTCATATGCCTGCAGTGCCCTGTCTACTTTTCCCCGCCTTTGCGCGTCCGCAGAAGTAGTGCTTAAGGTAAAAACTGCAAGTAAAATTAAATATGAAATTACCGTTCTCATTAAAACAATTAAATTTAAAGGGTGAATTCCTGTTTTTTTTCGGAATAATGTTCAAATATATAATAAAATTACATCAGAATAAACGTATTGGGGTGCTATTTATTACAGGCTTTGTTCTGCGCATGAAAAACCTCACCCTAAATATTCAACGTGTATATTATTCTGTTGTTATTTAGTGGTCGCAAAATCTCAACTTCCTCCTAAAACTTGCCATATAAAAGTGCTCATTTACACAATTAACCTATGTTTTTTACATTGCAAGTCTCGAACTTGAGGTTTTCTTATCAACCACCCTGATTTTTCTGCAGCTACTATTTATTAAAACGGATTTCCTCCGGGTTAATTATCATAATAAAGAAAAAATTCATAAGGATGCGGCCTTAGAGATAATTCATGGATTTCATTCTTTTCCTTATAGTTGATATATGTTTTGATGAGGTCCTCCGAAAAAACGTTTCCTTTTGTAAGAAAGGCATGATCATTTTTGAGTGCATTCAGTGATTTTGCAAGCGAATCAGGTACAGACGGGATTTGGTCTTTTTCTTTTTGAGGCAGGTCGTAAATGTCCGCATCAAAGGGTTTACCCGGATCAATTTTGTTTTCTATTCCATCCAGCACAGCCATCATAACAGCGGTAAACATCAGGTAACCATTGGTGGATGGGTCCGGGCACCGGAATTCAAACCGTTTTGCTGAAGCTTTTTGGGAATACATAGGTACCCGTATGGCCGCTGAACGATTCCTGGCTGAATAAACGAGGTTTACCGGAGCATCAAAACCTGGCACCAGCCGGCGGTATGAATTGGTGGTAGGGGCTGCAAACGCAAGCACAGCCGGGGCATGTTTTAATAAACCACCAATGCCCCAAAGCGCATGTTGCGATAATCCTGCATATTTATCACCTGCAAAAATATTCTGTCCGTCTTTCCAAATCGACAGGTGCGTGTGCATACCACTGCCATTGTCTTCAAAAATTGGTTTGGGCATAAACGTGACAGTTTTCCCATGCCTTTTGGCTACATTTTTTACAATATATTTAAACCACATTAACTGATCGGCCATGGAGCGTAAATCCATATATTTCATGTTTATCTCATTTTGTCCGCCTGTGGCAACCTCGTGGTGATGAGATTCCACTAAAATACCAACGGAACGCATTACATTTACCATTTCGTTCCTCATATTATGGTATGTATCGGTAGGACTAACAGGAAAATAACCACCTTTATATCCCGGCTTATAACCGAGGTTAGGTTCTTCAAGCCTGTTCGAATTCCAGGCTCCTTCAATAGAATCAATGGAATAAAAACCAGTGTTTTTCTTCTGCTCGAACCGAATTTCATCGAAAATGAAGAATTCTGCCTCGGGTCCGATAAATATCTGGTCTCCAATTCCTGTGCTGTTTAGGTATTCCAAACCTTTGTGGGCGATGTAACGTGGGTCGCGTGAATATCTTTTAAGGGTAACCGGATCAACAATATTGGCAATAAGGCTTACAGTTGGTTCATCGAAGAAGGGATCAATACAGGCAGTATTTAGATCAGGCATGGCCAACATATCAGAAAGATGCACCCCCTGCCATCCGCGGATGGAAGATCCGTCAAATCCCAGTCCATCTTCAAATGTTTCTGTACTCCATGCCTCAACAGGATAGGAGCAGTGTTGCCACGTACCAAGTAGGTCAACAAATTTCAGATCCACCATGGTGGCGTTGTGTTTTTTTGCAAAATCAAAAAAATCTTTTGGTGTCATGTATGCCAAATAATTTCAGTTAATAATTTCTAACATAGAAAAATTTTAAATAACAGTTATTTCTACGCCTTAAAATTACACATTTATATTTTATGAAAAAGTAATATTAAAATTCATAAAAAATTTCATTTTTCTAAATTTTTTGCGAGATGCTTAAAATTAGGGGGTTTAAACATTAAATAATATCATATTTCATGAAAAGACCCCAAATAATTTACAGATTTTTATAAAAATGATAAAAATTTCAAATATTTTTATAAATTTGCATCATGAAATCAATAAAATAAACAGTTAATATTAATTACCAAAAATTTACCTTATGAAATCGAAATTGGAGTACATTTGGTTGGATGGGTATAAGCCCACCCAAACCATGAGAAGTAAAACTTTAGTGGTTAGTGACTTTAGTGGTAAACTTGAAGATTGCCCTACCTGGTCGTTTGATGGTTCTTCTACTGAACAGGCTTCAGGACATTCCTCAGATTGTTTGCTTAAGCCTGTATTTATATGTCCGGATCCGCAAAGAAAAAATGGATTTTTAGTAATGACAGAGGTTTTAAATCCAGACGGAACTCCTCATCCTTCCAATGGTCGCGCAACAATTGATGATGACGATGCTGATTTTTGGTTTGGATTTGAGCAGGAATATGTATTGTGGGATTTAGATCATCATACACCACTTGGATTTCCTGCAGCTGGTTACTATCCACCACCACAAGGACCATTTTATTGTTCAGTAGGTGCAGAATATAATGTTGGAAGAAATATCGTTGAGGAGCACTTAGATGCATGTATTGAAGCTGGTCTGAATATTGAAGGAATAAATGCTGAGGTAATGAAGGGGCAGTGGGAATACCAGATTTTTGCCAAAGGTGCAAAAGAGGCTGGAGACCAAATTTGGGTTGGCCGTTACCTGGCTGAACGTGTGGGTGAGAAATATGGTGTAAGGATTAATCTGCATCAAAAACCTGTTGAAGGTGACTGGAATGGCTCAGGAATGCATGCTAACTTTTCTAATGGCGCTATGCGTACTTCAGGAAAAGAAGAAGTATTCACAGCAATATGTGAAGAATTTGGTAAACATATTCCGGAGCATATTGCCGTATATGGTGCAGGCAATGAGCTTCGTTTAACTGGTCAACATGAGACTCAATCCATCGATAAGTTCAGTTATGGTGTATCAGACCGTGGCGCATCCATCCGTATTCCGGTTGGAACCATTGATAACGGATGGAAAGGACGTTTGGAAGACAGAAGGCCAGCTTCAAATGCTGATCCTTATAAAGTAGCAGCCCGCATTGTAAAAACTGTAAAGTCTGCTAAAGTTTAATAAAGAAACTTTTTGTAAATAAAAAAGGTGCTTTTCAATGAGAAGAGCACCTTTTTTTTTATGATTATCTTGTAAATAATATTTCTCGGTATTTAGGCAGCGGCCATATTTCATTATCCACAATAAGTTCCAGTTTATCAATGTGGTAGCGTATGTCATCAAGGTAGGGCAGCACCATCTGGGAATATTCGCTGGCTTTTTCCATATTGCCTTCAATTTTATTGGCAATTTTCCGTGCTTCAATCATTTTGTGCACTTTCTCTTTTATTGCACTGATATGTCCGGAAATTTCCCTTATCAGGTCAATTCGTCCTTCTGCAAGGGACTTAAAATCATTTTCACTGAAAATTTCCTTCATACCCTGTATGTTTTTCATGAGTTCGGTTTGGTATTTTATGGCAACCGGAATAATATGGTTTAATGCAAGATCGCCCAGCACCCTTGCTTCAATCTGAATGCGCTTGGTATACATTTCCAGTTTTACATCTGTCCGGGCAAGCATTTCTGTCTTACTCAGTACATTCTGTGATTCGAAAAGCCGGATGCTTTTCTTATCAAGGTACGATTTATAATTTGTTGGGATGTCAGTTACATTGGTCAAACCGCGCTTTTTGGCTTCTTTTATCCATTCGTCTCCATAATTATTTCCTTCAAACCTTATATTTTTTGATTCTATAATATACTTTCTGAGCACCTGGAAAATGGCCTCATCTTTTTTAAGGCCCCGGGTTTTTATTGCTTCCACATCTTTTTTAAATTTCGTAAGCTGCTCTGCCATTGCGGTATTAATCACAATCATGGAAGAGGCACAGTTGGCTGAAGAACCTACAGCACGAAATTCAAAGCGATTACCGGTAAAAGCAAAGGGTGATGTGCGGTTCCTGTCAGTATTATCCAGCAGAATCTGGGGTATTTTTCCAATGTTGAGTTTTAGTTCTGTTTTTTCATCGGGTGTCATTTTATCATCGGTAACGCTTTGTTCAATTTTGTCGAGCATGGCAGATACCTCTTTACCCAAAAATACAGAAATAATGGCTGGCGGTGCCTCATTGGCACCCAGACGATGGGCGTTACCGGCAGAACCTGCGCTGGCCCTCAGCAGATCGGCATGTTCATGCACAGCTTTTAAAGTATTTACAATAAAGGTTAAAAACTGCAGGTTAGAACGCGGTGTGCGGCCCGGGGAAAACAGATTAACACCGGTATCTGTAGCTAATGACCAGTTATTGTGCTTGCCGCTTCCATTTATATCTTTAAATGGTTTCTCATGAAAAATAACTGTAAATTTATGATGCCGGGCAATCCGCTTCATCAGATCCATGGTGAGCAGGTTATGATCAATGGCCAGGTTTGTTTCTTCATAAATGGGAGCCACCTCATACTGGTTGGGGGCTACTTCATTATGCCTGGTTTTTAGCGGAATACCTAGTTTATAAGCAGCAATTTCAAGATCCTGCATAAAATTAGCTACCCGCTCGGGTATGGAGGTGAAATAATGGTCTTCCAGCTGCTGGTCTTTTGCAGAAGCGTGCCCCATAAGTGTACGTTCCGTAAGCACCAGGTCCGGCCTTGCCTGAAACAGGGCTTCATCCACAAGAAAATATTCCTGTTCCCAACCGAGATTGGAGGTTACTTTTTCTACGGTGCGGTCAAAGTATTGGCAGACTTCAACTGCGGCTTTGTCAATGGCATTTATCGATTTCAGCAAAGGGACTTTGTAATCGAGAGCCTCACCTGTATATGAAACAAAAATAGTGGGAATGCTTAGGGTATTACCAACGATGAATGCTGGGGATGAAGGATCCCATGCTGTATAACCCCGTGCTTCAAAGGTATTGCGGATGCCCCCGCTGGGGAAGCTTGAAGCATCGGGCTCCTGCTGCACGAGCAAACGTCCGGAGAAATCCTCCACAACGCCAGTACTGCCATCAGGCTCAATAAAAGCATCATGTTTTTCTGCTGTGCCTTCCGTAAGGGGATGAAACCAATGGGTATAGTGGGTAGCACCCATTTCCATGGCCCAGGCTTTCATTCCTGCAGCCACCTGGTCTGCCATTTTCCGCTCAATACGCGTTCCTTTATCAATTGCGGTTATAACAGATTCAAATGCTTCTTTTGACAGGTATTTCTGCATCTTAGACCTGTCAAAAACATTCGCTCCAAAATACTCAGAAGTCTTTTGCTCAGGATTTAAGATATCTACAGGTTCACGGGTTAGCAATTCTTGCAGAGCAATAAACCTTAATTTGGCCATATAACGAGGTTTTAGGTTTTTAAGAAATAAGAGGCAAAAATAAATAAATTACCACTATGCTTCAAGAGGAAAGTGATGATTTATTCTTATGCCATGGCCAAATATCAAGAAAAAAGATAAAAAAAGTGGTAATTTTTCACATCACCCCTTTTTATTTTGACAGGTCAGCAAAATTTTTAAAAAATAAAGGTATTGTTTCTATTCCTTTGAAAAAGTTTCGCAGGGGATAGTTTTCATTGGGTGAGTGAATGGCATCGGACTCAAGTCCAAAACCCAGAAGAATTGTTTTTATACCAAATACCTCTTCAAAATCAGCAATAATAGGTATGCTTCCTCCACTGCGGGTAGGAACAGGCTTTTTTCCAAATGTAGTTTCAATAGCCTTACTGGCGGCCTGGTATGCCGGTGAGGATGTATCAGCTGCATATCCCTCTCCGCCATGTAAGCTGGTTACTTTTACCTGAACACTTGCAGGTGCTATTTTCTTAAAATATTCCTCAACCAATGCGTCTACTTTTTTTGAATTTTGATTGGGCACCAGGCGCAAAGATATTTTGGCATGAGCTTTTGAAGGTAATATTGTTTTTGCTCCTTCTCCGGTGAAACCACCCCAAATGCCGCAAACATCGAGAGACGGTCGGATTCCAGTTCGTTCTATGGTACTAAAACCCTCTTCTCCGTGTAATTCGTTTACACCGATGTCTTTTTTATATTTTTCCTTATCGAAAGGAGCCCTGCCCATGTCTTCACGTTCGTCTGCCGAATATTCAATAACATCGTCGTAAATTCCTGGAATATTTATATGGTGCTGATCATCAGTGAGTTTTGCTATCATCTGGCAAAGGATATTGATGGGATTTCCCACAGCACCCCCGTAAAGGCCGGAATGCAGATCCCTGTCAGGTCCTGTAACTTCTACCTGGAGATAGCTTAATCCGCGTAAGCCGACGGTTATACTTGGCGTGTCAAAACCGAGCATGGTAGTATCAGAAACCAGTATTACATCGCTTTTTAGAAGTTCTTTGTGCGATTCGCAAAAAGCTTTCAAGCTTGGCGACCCTATTTCTTCTTCACCTTCAACTAAAAACTTAATGTTGCAAGGCAGTGTGTTTGTTTTCGACATGTATTCAAAGGCCTTTACATGCATAAAGAATTGGCCTTTATCATCATCTGCACCACGGGCAAATATTTTTTCATCTCTTATTTGGGGCTCAAATGGCGGTGAATTCCATAAATCTAATGGCTCAGCAGGCTGTACATCGTAATGACCGTAAATCAGCACGGTTGGAAGGGATGCATCTTTTATTTTCTCGCCAAAAACCACAGGATGCCCTTTGGTTTGCATTACCTCTGCTGTATCAGCTCCAGCATCAATGAGGGACTGCCGGATATATTCCGTGGCTGCCTTCATATCATCTACATGGGCTGAGCTGCTGCTGACCGAAGGTATGCGCAACAATCCAAAAAGTTCATTTAAAAATCTTTCCTTATTTACTTCAATGTATGATTGTATTTTTTCCATAATTTATGCTTTTCGATGTACTAAAATATAAATTTTACCTCTATTTGTTTACAAGTTGTAAAACATACTTAGCCGAGCCAGGGTTATTATTTGCTTTTGGTGATTAATTTCAGATGATAGGGTCTTGGTAAAATTTTGCTTTATACAGAATACCTTCCCATTCATACAGAAATTCATCACTTTCGTACCTTTATATAAATTTTAGTACATTTTCATGGGTGATGTTGTTATTTTTATCGTGCCGAAAATTTACAGAGCATCTCATCAAATCAAAGCTATTAATATTATTGTGTAAGGATGGATGGACGACATGGGGAATGTTCATTTATAGTTAAAAAAAGCCGGGAAATCTCCCGGCTTTTTAAGTTTAATCGATGGGTGAATTAAATTTTTCAAACACGTAAAAGGTATAATCGTATGGATTTCTTTCATCCTTATGATTTTTCTTTTGTGACTTGATGTTCCATTTATCCATATTCAGTGCCGGATAGTAAACGTCGCCTTTCAATTCAGTATCAATTATTGTGAGGTAAATTCGATCCGCAATATCAAGCGTTTGCTCATATATGTCTCCTCCACCAATGATGAAAACTTCTTCCTGTTGATTTTCCCTGGCCAGATTAAGCGCTTCTTCTATGGAGTGGAGAACTGTGCAGCCAGAGGCATCATAATTTTCCTGTTTGGTAAGTACAATATTTGTTCTGCCGGGAAGTGGACGGCCTTCGGCTTCAAAATTTTTTCTACCCATAATCACATAATGCCCCATTGTGGTGTTTTTAAAATATGCCATATCACCGGGTAATTTCCAGGGTAATCTGTTTTCCCGTCCAATTATCCTGTTGCGGGTCATTGCTGCTATGTGCGAAATAATCATACTTTCTGATTTTTTTACAAAAAAAGCAGATTTAATACTAACATGCAATTTTTTATTTTCTAAAAGGTCGGGAAATTTCTTTTCAATTGCTTAATATCAGTATTATTCAAGGGTTTTATTTTTTCTTAAATTTTATTTTGTTATGGTTATATGAATAATCAATATTTTAAGATTAAAATATCCTTAAAGCGTCCGTATCCGGACATAAGTGTTGCGATAGCGTTCATTTTTCTTAGGAATTCTGTTTTTAATTAACCGATGTAAATGTCAGTAATACAACAACATAACCGTTTTGGCATAAGCTATGATAATGAATGATCAAACAATGAAACAAAATCTTTAAAATATTGAAAAATGAAAACAACTGCCAACTTCAACAAAATAATTTCAGCCAGCCTTTTTACACTTATTATCATGTTATCTGCTTCCGGCGTGTCAGTTGCACAAGTTAACATGAATGAAACCGCTTATAAAAATGCTTACAAAGCAGAACTTTTATTTGCCAGCCTGGAACAAAATAGCCCGGAAATTTACATTCTTGCTTCTCTGAATGAAGCTTTCGAAACCGTGGCAATTGAAAGCTGGATGCTTGACCCTGAAGTATTTATTGAAAAGACATCTGAATTTGTATATGACGAGGCAATGGACGTATCAGTTGAAGAAAATATAGCAGTGGAAGAATGGATGAAAACGGACTTTTCTTACTCAGCACAAAAAATTGAATGCCAGCCTCTGTCTGAAGAACCTGCTCTGAAACTGGAAGACTGGATGATGACAGACTCTGCCTGGAATTTAGAAAAATAAACTCTTCTCTTTTCTAATCTTCAAATGCCGGCTTGCCTAAGCCGGTTTTTCTGCATCCGGGTGTATACCCTTAAATATTTTTAGGCACAGGTATTTTATGAATTTCCTTTTTCAGAAACTTCTCAATTCTATCAAATTTGCGTTTATCAAGTCTGTTTACAAAAGTTAGCGCTACTCCAGTCCTTTCTGCCCTGGCCGTCCTTCCTACGCGGTGTATGTAATCTTCCGGCTCTTGTGGGGCATCATAATTAACAATTAAATTAATATTTTCAATATCAATTCCACGCGAAATGATGTCGGTGGCAACGAGAATGTTAAATTTTTTATTTTTAAAAGCCAGCATTACACTTTCTCTCTCGTGTTGTTCTAAATCAGAATGAATTTCACGCACATTCAGGTTTTCTGATTTCAGCTGCCGTGCTATTTGCTTTACCTTTCCTTTTGTAGATGCAAAAATGATGGTAGTTTCATCATGTTTGCCTTTTAGAAGTTCACTGATGAGGTCATTCTTTTTATTATCTTCAACCATATATGCTGCTTGCAAAACACCTTCAGCAGGTTTTGAAACAGCGATATCGATAGATTCTGGTTTATGCAGTAATTTATTGGCCAGTTGCCTTATTTTGGGAGGCATGGTGGCAGAAAACATAAGCGTTTGACGCTTTTTGGGTAAATGTGTGATGATACGCATAATATCATCAAAAAAACCCATATCCAGCATACGGTCTGCTTCATCCAGAATGAGCACATCGAGATTTTTTAAATCAACATAGCCAAGGTTTATGTGTGAGATCATACGGCCCGGGGTGGCAATAATAACATCGCTAAAAGAAGTCATGGCTTTTTTCTGTACTTCCCAGTCGCGCGGGTCTCCGCCGCCGTACACAGCTGCAGAACTTACCGGCAAAAAGTATCCAAATCCCTGAAATTGCTGGTCAACCTGTTGGGCCAATTCACGGGTGGGAACAATGATGAGCGCCCGTATTCTTTTCTCATCTCCGCCACTTGCTATCAGGTGCAACAGGGGAAGAATATAAGCGGCCGTTTTTCCGGTTCCGGTTTGTGCGCAGGCAATGAGGTCTTTGCCATCCATAATTAAGGGAATGGCCATCTCCTGCACGGGGGTGGGCTTTTCATAACCCGTTGCGCTTATAGCTTCCACAACTTCTGGGGAGAGATTAAAACTTTTAAAATTCATTTTTTACTTTTTTATGTCATTAACTTGTCGGCAGAACCTTTTCAAAATTAGGTGCAATTTGCGATAATTCTCACACTTGTTTAGGTACTTTTGTTCTTCGCATATTTTACAACCATGTTACCATGCAAAAGTACACCACATTACTTTTCGATCTTGACCGAACCCTTTGGGATTTTGATACTAATGCAGAAGAAGCCTTACGTGATATATTTGCCTCATTTGAATTAAACTCAAAAATCTCTTCTGCTAACGCATTTCTTCGCGTTTATCAAAAACATAATGAACGCTTATGGATGGCATACAGACAAGGCAAAATTAAGAAAAGTTTGCTACGTACAAAACGTTTTGACCTGTCCCTGAAAGATTTTGGTATTCATAATGAAGAGCTTGCCGCAAAGATGGGGGAAGAATATCTTAGGATTTCTCCAAATAAAACAACATTAATGCCGGGCACTATTGAGGTTCTGCGGTTTCTTCATCAGCACTATCGGTTATATATACTCACAAATGGATTTAATGAGGTGCAATATTTAAAGATGGAAAGATGTGGTTTAAATCTATTTTTTAAAGATATTTTCACCTCAGAAAACCTTGGTTATCAGAAACCTCATCCGATAATATTTAAAAAGGCGCTTTCGCTGGCCAATGAAAAACCCTCTGCAGCTTTAATGATTGGAGATGATCTGGAGGCAGATATTACAGGCGCTTCAAAAGCAGGTATTGATCAGGTTTATTTTAATCCTCTTAAAAAAGTGCATCAGGAAGATGTTACCTATGAAATTCATCACCTGCTTGAACTAAAAGGAATTCTTGCCTTTTAGAATGGGGCTTCTTCATCAAAGCTGCTGTTCTGGCCAAGATCAAAATCACTGTTTGGCGGTGGAGCATCCTCCTGATTCATTTTCGACCCATAGGTAACAGCCATGTTTGAGGCATCATCTGCTTCACCTGGAAAGGGTGCCACATCTTCATAATCTGTAAATTTGGCAAATTTATCGATAAACCTGAGCTTGACATCATCTATAGCACCATTACGGTGTTTGGCAACTATAATTTCCGCCATTCCCTGCGTTGGATTTCCTTCTTCATCTTCCAGTAACCCATATTTTTCAGGTCTGTGAATAAACAACACAAGGTCAGCATCCTGCTCAATAGCGCCGGATTCACGCAAATCACTCAGTTGGGGGCGTTTGCTTCCACTGCGCATTTCTACAGAACGGTTTAGCTGCGAAAGTGCAATTACAGGTATGTCAAGTTCCTTTGCAATCGCTTTAAGGGCGCGGGAGATGGTACTTACTTCCTGCTCGCGGTTGCCACGCGTTTCAGGCGTGCCGGTCATTAGCTGCAAGTAGTCAATAATTACGGCTTCAATATTGTGTTGGGTTTTCAATCTGCGGCATTTGGCCCTGAGCTCAAAAACAGAAATTGCCGGGGTATCATCAATTAAAATAGGGGCTTCTGTGAGGCTCTTTATTTTGTAATCCAATTGCTGCCACTCATAATCCTCCAGCCGCCCGTTACGAATACGATCAGAGGGAAGCTCTGTTTCGCTTACAATCAGCCTGTTCACAAGCTGTATGGATGACATCTCAAGGGAAAAAAGTGCAATGGGCTTTTTGTGTTCAACCGCCATATTTCTGGCCATACTAAGTACAAAAGCTGTTTTACCCATAGAGGGTCTGGCTGCCAGAATTATTAAATCAGACCGTTGCCACCCGCTGGTTAACCTGTCCAGTTTTGAAAATCCCGAAGGCACGCCGCTCAGGTTATCCTCTCTCTTTGCTGCTTCCTCTATTTGAAAAATGGCCTCTTTTATCAGAACGTTTATTTTGGCAGCTTCCTTTTTTATGTTTCCTGAGGCAATTTCAAACAATTCACTTTCTGAAAAATCCAGGAGGTCGTTTACATCAATAGACTCATCAAAAGCTTTGTTCTGAATTTCTGTTGACACCCTGATGAGTTCGCGCTGAATATATTTTTGCTGAATGATACGTGCATGATATTCAATATGAGCAGCAGATGCAACATTAGAAGTTAATTGTGCAAGATAGTAGGGGCCTCCGATGCTATCTAGCAATTCTTTTTGCTTTAGTTTTTCTGTTACGGTAAGAATATCGACGGGTTCTTCATTTACAGATAGCTCAACTACTGCATTGTAAATTTTCTGGTGACTTTCTCTGTAAAAACTTTCAGGCTTCAGAATATCCATTACGGTTATCACTGCATCACTCTCTATCATGATGGCTCCTAAAACGATTTCCTCAAGATTGGTAGCCTGTGGTGGCATTTTCCCCATGTCCACGCTAAGCTGGTCCATCTTCAACACTGGTTTATTCTGTTTCCTCTGTACTGCCATAAGTATTTTTTTTGCATTGCAAATGTACGAAATTGCATACCGGATATGAGCGTATTATACCTTCCTTTTTCGAACACCCAATGTTGATAAAAATGAAGATTTGTTAACAAATTTTAAGCATGTTGTTTTACAGTAAATTACAATGCATATTGCAATTATTTGTACCATATTATTTCATAAATTCAAATTAAATTTAGAAAATTTTAAAAGATATGAAGATTGCCTGTAGATTTACATGATATTTAATATTGCCTTTACCCTGGCGGTTGTTACTAAAACACAAATACGAGGTTGCCAAATCAAAAAAAGCGAAACTTACTTATGTAAATGAGCATTTTTTTTACTGGCATGACGAAGAAGTTTATGATTTTCTTGCAACGAATAACTAAGAAATTGAGATGATTATTTACCCAAATGCAAAAATAAACCTGGGATTGAAAGTCCTGAGAAAGCGACCAGATGGTTTTCACGATATTGAAACATTATTTTACCCGGTGCCACTTTGTGATATAATGGAAGTTATGCCTGCCAGTAAATTTTCACTTGAAATGAGCGGGCATCAACTGGATGTGAATATGCAGGAGAATATCGTGTTTAAAGCCTGGGAATATATGAATGAGCTATATGATGCAGCACCCGTACGCGTCATTTTACATAAGCAAATACCTTCCGGTGCAGGGTTGGGCGGCGGATCTTCAGATGCAGCTTTTATGCTTGATGCGATCAATAAATTATACAGGATTGGAGCAAACAGGGCTGAATTGGTATCTGTTGCCGGTAAAATAGGCAGCGACTGTGCTTTCTTTTTGTACAATACCCCCTGCCTGGCAAGTGGAAGAGGGGAGATAATTGATCCTGTAACTTTTTCACTCAATAACTACTACTTATGCATAATAAAGCCCAATGTTCACGTAAATACCGCTCATGCTTATGGGGGTATAAAACCCTCTGATAATGGGCTTTTTCCGTCTGATGTTTACCAACAGCCTGTTGAAATGTGGCAAAATAACCTTGTGAATGATTTTGAGCAGACCATCTTTCAAAAATTTCCTGCCATTGCTGAAATTAAGAAGAATTTATTAGCTGCCGGAGCTGTCTACAGTGCAATGTCAGGAAGTGGTGCTTCAGTATTTGCAATATTTGAGCAGGTGCCCGGAATAACAAAAGCTGATTTTCCTGGTTGCTTCTTTTGGATGCAGAAAATATAAAAAAAAAGCGATCGGTGAATGATCGCTTTTTAAAAATGCTTGTTTGTTATTTCGGTGGTTTAAATTCCACCATGAGCTGTCCTTTGGGAATTTTATCACCTACTTTAACGTATATGTCTTTAATTTCTCCATCAAAGGGGCTAAGAATTTTGTTTTGCATTTTCATTGCCTCAAGTATAAGAAGGATTTCCCCTTCTTTTACCTTTTTGTTGGCTTTTCCATTTATCTTAATAATGGTTCCCGGAATGAAAGAGTAAATTTTATTTGTATCGGGTTTTTCCCACTTTTTTCTGTTCAGAAACTTTTTGGATAAAACCGTTTTGTACTTTGTTTCATTAATTTGCAATGAACTGCATTTTGAATTATTCTCTCCGCATGGATCTTTGGGAGAATTTTTTGTACTTGTATTACGTGCCATAAAAGAGTTTCTTAATTAAATAATTAAAATGGGGGAATCCCATGTTTTTTGTTGGGTCCGCTTACTGCCTTACTGTTAGATATTTCAATGGCATGCATAAGCACCTTACGGGTTTCTGAGGGCTCAATCACGGAATCAACATAACCTTTGGCAGCAGCCACATAAGGATTAGCAAATTTTTGCTTGTATTCCTTAACTTTTTGGCGGCGCATTTTCTCAGGATCTTCAGCACCCATAATTTCCTTACGGAAGATGATATTTGCAGCACCTTCAGGTCCCATTACGGCAATTTCGGCTCCCGGCCATGAGAATACGAAGTCGGCACGCAGGTGACGTGAATTCATGGCAATATAGCCACCACCATATGCTTTCCTGATAATCACTGTTATTTTGGGTACGGTAGCTTCACTATAAGCATACAGGATTTTGGCACCATGCCTGATTACACCCATATGTTCCTGGTCTACGCCGGGCAAATAGCCGGGTAGGTCAACCAGTGTTACAATCGGAATGTTAAAGGCATCGCAGTAGCGGATAAAGCGCGCAGCTTTGTTAGAAGAATCAACATCAAGAACACCGGCTAATACCAGGGGTTGATTACATACAAATCCTACTGTTTCTCCATTGATGCGGCCAAAACCAATAACGATATTTTGAGCCCATAATTCCTGTACCTCAAAAAAGTCAGATTCATCAACCACAGAACGTACAACATTCCTTACATCATAAGGGAGTTTTGGATCGCCCGGAACAATTTCATCTATTTTAAAACTCGACTTCGGGTTTTTGGGCTTAAATGCTCTTGCCTTTTGCTTATTATTCCATGGGATGAAAGTCATTAGCTTCTTTATCTGATCAAAGCACTCCTGTTCACTTTCTGCAAAGAAATGGGCATTTCCTGTTATCTCGCTGTGTACACGTGCACCACCCAGGTCTTCCATAGAAATTTCCTCGCCCAGTACCGTTTTTATAACTTCTGGACCTGTGATGAACATTTTGGATATTTTATCCACCACGAATACAAAATCGGTAAGTGCGGGTGAATATACAGCACCTCCGGCACATGGCCCAAGAATTACGGATATTTGGGGTATAACACCGGAATTTAACGTATTACGGAAGAATATTTCCCCATATCCGGCAAGTGAATTTACTCCTTCCTGTATGCGTGCGCCACCAGAATCGTTTATACCAATAAGGGGAACGCGCATTTTTAGGGCATGATCCATTATTTTGGTGATTTTACGGGCATGCATCAGTCCAAGCGAACCACCGGCAACCGTAAAGTCCTGTGCAAAAACACAAACGGGAGAGCCGTAAACAGTACCTGTGCCTATAATTACACCATCGCCATGCAGAATCTTTTTATCCATATCGAAGTCGCGTGCTTCGTGCTCAACAAAGAGGTCGTATTCCTGAAAGGAATCATTGTCCAGAAGGGTAATAATGCGCTCGCGAGCTGTTAGCTTACCCATTGATATTTGCTTCTCGATGGCTTTTTCACCACCGCCCTGAAGCACTTCTTCTCTTTTCTTTTTTAGCTCGAGAATTTTTCTTTTTAGAGGCATAAATCGTTTTTTAATTAAACCTAAAATTTACCGGATTTTACTTCAGAAATGCTCAACCGGTTTTGAAAATCGGGTACAACATTACAAAATCAAAATTATATAAAAAAATTATAAATCAATTGTAAGAATTAACTAACTGAAAAACAACTGCTTATTTAGAACTAATTTTTCAGAATTATTTTGGTGCCATTTTATACATAAAATATGCTATAAAAGCATACATGATATTTGGTATCCACACGGCCAGCAGCGGATTAAGGTTTCCCCCTATGGCAAATTGAGAGGAAAATTGCATAAAAAGGAGATATGAAAAGCTAAGGGCCAGTCCCATACCGATATGCCCGCCAATTCCCCCACGTACTTTACGTGATGAAACTGACAACCCAATCAATGTAAGGATAAAAGTACTGAAGGGGTTGCTAATTCGTTTGTAGTATTCAATTTGAAAAAGCACAACATTTGTTGATCCCTGCATTTTTTGCTTGTCAATGTAGTCCTTTAATTCCCTGTGGCTCATTGCCTCCACAACATTTTCCCGCTGCCTGAATTCTTCCGGGTACATATTCAACGTTGTATCCAGGGAGCTTCCCCGGGCAATATTTTCTTCTTGTCCATTTATTTCACGAATGTAATAATTCCGTATATTCCATTTATCAATTGTAGAATCCCATCTGACATAATCAGCCATTAATTTTGAAACAAGTTTTCCTTCCTCAAATCTTTCCAATGAAAATTTGTAACCAATATTTGATGTATTGCTATAACTTTCCATGTAAACAAACAATCCTGGCTCCAACTGTTTATGAATATTTCTGTCTCGAAAATTTGGCGGTCTGGAGTGGATGTATTTTTCTTCAAATTCGAAACGTTCTGCATTGGCTTGAGGAATAAAATAATTGCTCATCACATAAACAAATGCTGCAATTATAAATGCGGAAAAGAAAAAGGGCCACAGCATCCTTCTAAAGCTAACTCCACTGCTTAAGATAGCAATAATTTCAGTGTTATAAGCCATCTTGGAGGTGAAAAAAATCACAGATATGAAAGTAAAAAGTGGGCTAAAAAGGATGGCAAAATAAGTGATGAAATTTAGATAATATTCAAGAACTACTTGTTCAAAACTAGCCTCATTTTCCATGAAATTGTCAATCTTTTCTGAAAGGTCAAATATCACGGCAATTAAAATTATTATAATGATTGAGAATACGTAGGTTCCCAAAAATTTTTTAATAATATATAAATCCAGTTTTTTCCGTAACATCTTTTATATTCTTGTAGATAATTTCAGCACCATTTCTTTTTTCCAATCTTTAAATAATCCCTCCTGAATTTTCCTTCTGGCCTCATCTACCAACCATAAATAAAAAGCAAGGTTATGAAGGCTTCCAATTTGGGGTCCCAGCATTTCTTTAGAAACGAACAAATGGCGCAAATATGCTTTGGAATAAGTTCTATCTACAAAACTATGGCCATTTTCATCGATGAGAGTGAAATCGTCTTTCCATTTTTCATTGCGGATGTTTATAATTCCTTCAGAAGTAAAGAGCATGCCATTCCTTCCATTTCGTGTGGGCATAACACAGTCAAACATATCTGTACCAAGTGCAATGGCTTCAAGGATATTGGCCGGGGTACCCACACCCATCAGATAGCGGGGTTTGTCAATGGGTAAAATGCCATTCACTACTTCAAGCATTTCATACATGTCTTCAGTGGGTTCTCCCACAGAGAGACCTCCAATGGCATTTCCCTCACAATTTTTTTCAGCAACATATGCCGCACTTATTTTCCGTAAGTCATTGTAGGTACTTCCCTGCACAATAGGAAAATAAAATTGATGATGACCATAAAGCGATGCCGTATTTTTAAGATGTTTGAGTCCCTTGTCAAGCCAGCTGTGGGTAAGTTCCATAGAGGTTTTTGCCAGTTTGTATTCGCTGGGGTAAGGAGTACACTCATCAAGGGCCATCATAATGTCTGATCCGAGCGTTCGTTGAATATCAATTACATTTTCAGGCGTAAAAAAGTGTTTGCTGCCATCAATATGCGAACGAAATTCCGCTCCTTCTGCATTTAGTTTACGGTTTTCGGCCAAAGAAAAAATCTGATAGCCGCCGCTATCGGTAAGAATGGGTTTGTCCCATGCCATAAAAGCATGCAAACCACCTGCCTTTTTCATAATATCCATACCCGGACGTAAAAATAAATGATAGGTGTTTCCAAGGATGATTCGGGCATGGATGTCATTTATCAAATCCCGCTGATGAATTCCTTTTACAGATGCTACGGTACCCACAGGCATAAAAACCGGGGTTTCTATTGGTCCGTGATCAGTTTTAAGTACACCTGTCCGGGCGGATGTTTCAGTATCGGTATGGTCGATTTTAAAATGCAACTATAATTTTTTCCGGCAAAGATAAGCATTCTGAACAGAAGATAAGAAGATACCTGAAAAGGAAAACAGGGTTTACAAAAATTGATTTAAGTCATCATCAGGAAAGTGCAAATGAGAAAAATTTGTTTTAAAATTGCGTAATTTTTCTATTATGATGGAATTTATTTTCCCACTTGATTTTTGGACATATAACACCTACATCTTCTATGGTTTGCTGTTGGCAACTCTCATACAGCTCTCATATTACCTTTTTTTATACCTGCGTGTTTATCGGAAAGCACAAACCAAAATAACCTTGCGGGAAAAAATACCTGTTTCAATTGTAATAGCAGCGCGGGATGAAGCCAGGAACCTTGAAAAAAATCTGCCGTTAATCCTTGAGCAGGCATATAAAGATTTTGAAGTAGTGGTGGTAGACGATTGCTCTGCAGATGACACAGAAGAAGTGCTCATACGCCTGAGAAATAAATATCCACACTTAAAATCCACATTTATCAGAGAAGACTATAAGTTTAAGCACGGGAAGAAGCTGGCTTTAACCATTGGCATAAAAGCTGCCAAAAACGACCATCTTTTACTAACCGATGCTGATTGCTACCCAGCGGGGAAAAACTGGCTGGAATTAATGGCTTCCAATTTCTCAGAGACCCGTAAAGTCGTTTTGGGTTATGGAAGATATGAGCAAAAACCCGGTTTTTTAAATAAAATAATTCGCTTTGATACATTTTTTATTGCATTGCATTATTTCGGATTTGCTTCGTTTGGAAGACCATATATGGGAGTAGGCCGAAACCTTTGTTATACCAGAAAGCTGTTTTTTCAAAATAAAGGTTTTGCCAGTCATCATGCACTGGCATCAGGGGATGATGATCTTTTTATTAAGGAAGTAGCTACAAAGCAAAATACAGTTATTGAACTTCGCCCCGAAGCGCATACTATATCACAGGCTAAGCAGAGCTTCCGCAATTGGTTTATTCAAAAACGCCGGCATTATACTACCGCAAAATATTACAATAGTTTTCATAAATTCTTTCTCGCACTTGAACCTTTTTCAAGAATGCTTTTTTACGCAGGCATTATATATTTCCTCATCAAAAATTTGTATGTTTTACCCGTTTTATCATTATTTTTTGTTCGTTTGATGATACAATTATTTACACACTATTTGAACCTTAAACGTTTGAATGAAAAAAAATTATTATTAATTTCGCTGGTATATGATATTCTTTATCCATTAATTGGTCTATTTTTGATGGTTTTAAATATCGCTGGCAGAAAAAACACTACATGGAGGTAAATACAAACAACTTATCGGATAAGGCACAACTTGATTACCAGTTAGTTCTTAAGGCAATTGATGGTGATCAAAAAGCCTATGCAGATTTAATGGATCGGTATCGTGACGCCATATATTTTATGCTGCTGAAAATGGTCAATAATTCCAGTGATGCTGAAGATCTTACCATTGAAGCTTTTGGGAAGGCCTTTAAAAACATACATCAGTATGCGCCGAATTATGCCTTTAGTACCTGGTTGTTCAAAATAGCTACAAACAACTGTATCGATTTCATTCGTAAAAAACGGGGCAGTCATGTTTCTATTGAACAATCGCAGGATGATCCGGATAATGTCACCATTACCATTCAGGCAACAACCCCTGATCCCGAGGAGCATTACATTAATCAGCAAAAGGTTAAAATGATGCGTTCTGTGGTTTCTAAACTAAAACCACGATACCGCAGGCTGATTGAGTTGCGTTATTTTAAAGAATTTTCTTATGAAGAAATTGCCGAAGAACTTGAATTACCCATTGGTACAGTTAAGGCACAGCTTTTCAGAGCAAGAGAGTTGCTTTTCAATATCTTAAAAAATACCAGCAGCAAGATTTAAACAGTTTGGAATCTTCAGGGAATATCATTCTACAGCATTACTTTCCTTCGCTTACTGATAAACAGGTACAACAATTTGGTGAACTTGGCGAGCTATATAAATTGTGGAATGAAAAAATTAATGTAATTTCCCGCAAAGACATTGATGCCCTCTATGAGCATCATGTATTACATTCTCTTGCGATTGCTAAGTTTATACAATTTATTCCCGGAACGCTTGTTATGGATGCAGGCACTGGCGGTGGTTTTCCAGGTGTACCGCTGGCAATACTTTTTCCTTCAGTAAAGTTTTACCTTGTAGACTCCATAGCGAAAAAAATTCGGGTTGTTACGGAAATTAAAGAGCAGCTTACACTGGATAATGTTTTCCCGGTGGTAGCCCGTGCCGAAAAAGTAGATGCACAATTTGATTTTGTTGTTAGCAGGGCAGTAACTGCTTTCCCTGCTTTTTATAATCTTATAAAAAAGAAAATTCGACCCGGGAATGAAAACCCTAAGAAAAATGGAATTATTTATTTAAAGGGGGGTGAATTTTCAGAAGAAATTCAACGTTTTAAGCCAAAAGTTCTGGTTACGGATATATCAGATTATTACCACGAGGATTTCTTTAAAACAAAGAAAATTATATACCTGCCAGTGTAGAGAGTAAACTAATTGTAATCAAGATATTATTATACGTATTTTTGCAAAAAATAAAAAAAGCATTACCTTTGCATTCCTGAAAAGAAATTATAAAGCACCATAAAAAATAAAGGTATAATCATTATAAACTTACTATTGTGAAAAGAACATTTCAACCATCCAACAGAAAAAGAAAAAATAAGCACGGTTTCAGAGAGAGAATGTCCTCGGCAAATGGTCGTAAAGTACTTGCTTCGCGCCGGGCAAAAGGAAGAAAAAGACTTACCGTTTCAGACGAGATGAGAAAAAAATAGAAAATATTGTTGACGAATATAAATAGGGGAGCTTGCTGCAAGTTGCCCTATTTTTGTTTGTAGCGGTCTCTAAAGCATATACTAAAGTGAGAAAAATTGTAGACATTGCCGGCGCCGGAATTAGTGGCTTAGCCACTGCATGGTATTTATCTCAGACGAACAGGAACATCCGAATACGGGTATGGGAAAAAGCAGATACTCCGGGAGGTTTGGCCGGTACTTTTAAATTTTCCGAAGATGTACTGGTGGAAAAATTTTACCATCATATTTTTACTGGTGATAAGGCATTAATTCACTTGATCAATGAGCTCGGTTTATCTGAGCAACTTGAATGGAAGCCTGCCGCTACAGGCTCATACTATTACAGCCAGCCCTACAGATTGTCATCGCCCTTTGATTTATTAAAATTCAAGCCGCTGCCCTTTCTGGACCGCATACGTATGGGGTTGATGGTTTTAAAAGCCCGCCGGGTAAAAAAATGGGAACAACTTGATGAAATTACTGCGCGCGATTATATAATTGGTGCTGCCGGAAAAAGAGTTTATGAAACTGTGTGGGCGCCTTTATTGAAAGGGAAGTTTGGCATTTATGCCAACGAAGTTTCCGCCGCATGGATTTGGTCTAAATTTGTAGATCGTGGCAGCTCTCGTGGAAAAGGCGGATTTGAAATGCTGGGGTATCTGAGTGGGGGGCTTGGGCAGATATTCGAAAAGATATCAGAAAATTTGATAGCAGACGGACATGAGGTACATTTTGGTGCCGCGGTGGAAAAAATATTTACAAATGATCACGGCCGGATTGATAAAATTCAGGTAAATGGTGATGTATTGGAAACAGACCTGGTGGTAAGTGCAGTGCAAACCCCCGATCTCGTTAAAATATTACCTGACTCACTGAAAGCGTATAGAGAACAGCTCGATAGGATCAAGTTTTTATCTAATGTTTGCCTGGTGATGGAACTCAACCGGACGCTTTCTTCATTTTACTGGAGCAATGTTACTGACCCTGATGCTCCTTTTGTAGGTATCATAGAACAAACAAACTGGGTGGATCGTGCAGAGTATGGAGGAAACCACCTGGTGTATATTTCAACCTATGTACCTCCTGGTGATGCCAGGTTAACAATGGACGAACAGACTTTGCTGGAATATTATATGCCACACATAAAAAAAATGTTCCCCCATTTTGACGAGAGCTTCATTAACCATTCAAAGATATGGAGAGCTCCTTATACACAGCCGGTTGTGCAAACGGGTTACAAAAAGCTGGTGCCTGATGTTACAACTCCCGCAGACAATTTGTATGTTTGTACTATGGCACAAATTTATCCCAATGACAGGCAGGTGTCAAATGGTATTGAGAAAGCAAGGGATACAGTTCAAATTATTAATATCTGGCTGAATGATTAGCATTGTTATTCCCATTTATAATGAGCAGGAAAACCTAGCGCACCTCTACAAGCGCCTAAAAGGTGCTGCACCCTTATGGTTAGAAGATTATGAGGTTATCCTTGTAGATGATGGTTCCTCAGATGATTCTGCAAAAATGATGAAAGATATTGCAGAAAAGGACTCTCATTTCAGGATTGTAAGCCTGTCAAGAAATTTTGGGCATCAGGCTGCTATATCTGCCGGTATATCTGTTTCACTTGGCGATGCAGTAATTATTATGGATGGTGACCTGCAGGATCCACCGGAAGAGTTGCCGCGATTTCTGGAAAAATGGCGGGAAGGCTATGAAGTTGTGTATGCCATACGCACAAAACGTAAGGAGAATATATTCAAACGGGCCGGATATGCATCATTTTATCGCATTTTGAACTTAATAAGCGATATTAAAATCCCGCTTGATTCCGGCGATTTTTGTGTGATGGACCGTAAAGTGGTTAATACGCTTACACGAGAGATGCCTGAGCAATTGCGGTTTGTCCGTGGATTAAGGGCTTACGCCGGATACAAGCAAGTAGGCATAAAATACGAAAGAGCCGGAAGGGCTGCGGGCAAAGAAAAATATACCTTTAGCAAATTGTTGGGGCTTGCCCTCGATGGGCTGTTCGGCTTTTCAACATTTCCTTTGCGGCTTGCCACATATGTGGGTATAGTAATTGCCATTCCCTCTTTTATCCTGGGGATATTCTTTATCTTTCACCGGCTGATTGGATTTAAAATATTCGGTTATTCGCCGGCTGATACCCCCGGACTTGCTACCTTGGCGGTAGGAATGTTTTTTCTGGGCGGAGTGATGTTAATTATGCTTGGAATTATCGGTGAATACATTGGGCGTATTTATTTTGAAGTTAAAAAGCGCCCGTTTTTTATCATCGATTCCATTTATCAAAATAACATTAAGCCTGGCATGCAGGTTAAAGAAATAGAAGTATAAGAAACTCACATTAAAAAAGATAGTTCCCAATGCTCCAGATAGGTGACAAAATAGTTGGATTTGATATATTACGCAAGAAGTTTGTTTGCGATGTGGAGAAATGCAAAGGAGCATGTTGTGTTCAGGGCGATTCGGGTGCCCCGCTGGAGGATGATGAAGTGGATATTATTAAAGAAATTCTGCCTGATGTAAAGCCATTTATGCTCAAGGAAGGCATTGAAGCAATTGAAAACAACAGCCATTATTATATAGATAGCGATGGGGATAAAGTAACCATGTTGATAGATGGCAAAGCATGTGCGTTTGCCATTTATGAGAATGGAATTGCCCGCTGCTCCATTGAAAAGGCATGGATGGCTGGTAAAATAAGTTTTCAGAAACCGGTTTCCTGTCACCTGTATCCCGTAAGGGTGAAAAAATATTCGAAATTTACTGCTGTTAATTACGATAGATGGGAACTCTGCAAGCCTGCGCTTAAAAAAGGAGCAGCAGAGGATGTGCCATTATATGTTTTTGTGAATGATGCTTTAAAGCGAAAGTTCGGAGATGAATTTGCAAAAGAAATTACCCTTGCAGGAAAAGAATATGAACGAACAGGCTTTAAATAGTATGTGAAAGAATTTACGGGCGCTTGAAAAATTATAAATTCAAAGCTTCACCCATAGAAAAGCAATGTATACTTATACAAATGAGCATTTTTTATGGCAAGCGTATCGAAGAGTTGGAGTTTTCTTGAAACCAGCAAATTATTATTGCTGAAAGAAGAAATCATTCAGTTCGTATATTTCCTCAGTTGTGAGTGTTGATTCGAAATCAAAAAATCTGTCAATAGCCCGAAGCATTTCTTCATAAGAGATGTACTCATCCTCGTCCTCATCAAGGGACTTGAATTTTGTGGGGATAGGAATATTGCTTCGGTTTAAGGTGCTGAAGCCTACATTTTTGAGAATATATTTATCAACATCTTCACGGTTCACTGCCATCGACTGGTCAAGGCGGGCAATAACCTCATCCTCAGTAATTTCTACACCATTCTCGTTTACGTAAGCACCTGGCCTGGAATTTACTTCATTATCTTCATAGTCGTAAATGCCATCGTTGTCAGTATCAAATGGACAACCCAATGTATCAACTGCCACACCTTTGGGAGTCATCGGGCATTCATCCCAGCCATCATACACGAGGTCATTATCCTCATCGCCATACATGGTATAATCGAAACCTTCCAGGTTGGCAAACATTTTTTCCACAAGGATGGTTTCAGCATCGGAGAAAAGATCGAGATGCAGGGTAACATAAGAATAACCAAATTTATCATTTTTATCATCTCCCAGTACTAATCCTCCCTGGTTTTGGCTGGTTACATTATCAAGAAGGTCTGTAAGGGTAAAGTGCAGGGATGTTCCCAGTCGCAATACCACACGGTCAGAAAGTGAAAAATCAAAACCTGCCTCTACAGGTATGGCAAATGTATTTTGCGAATAATTTCCCAGCCCGTACAGATCCAGTTCACGAAGGTCAGATTCGTAAATGTAATCGCGGGAAATGATGTTGCTTTCCACTCCCGAACCTTCCGGAACATCACGAATGGTGCCATCAGACCAGTAATTATAAAAAGTACCGTTGGAATTTATTAAATCTGATTTGGAATTGAACTGAATGTTCTCAACACCCACAGATACAAAAGGACGAACCAAACGTTCTCCTTTGATAAGGTGCCTGAAATCATAATTTACATTAATTCCAAATGCAATTAGATCTGTTTCAAAGTTCAGGTTTCGTGCAGTGTTCTCAAAAGAGCGTTCATTCCCATTGAGCACGCCATAAAGCAGAAAGAAATTTGTTTTGAAAAAATGCCGGTTATCCAGGTAGGTGGAAACGTTTATTTTATACGCGGCCTTGCCAAGCACCGGATTATTAAAATTGTTTTTTACGTCTCCATAAAACACAAGTGAACCGATTCCTCCACCAATTACAGGTTTGTACACCGGGTTTTCAACTTCAACCTCTTCATTCAAAAGGTCTTCGTAAAAATCCTCTTGTGCCCATAAACCAGAAGAACTCCCAATAAGAAGTAGAAAAATGATGAGTTTATATGTGAGATTTATAAATTTCATTTAAGCTTACAAGTTTAACCTTTGTTAAAACAATTACGTGTGTTCATGCAATTCGTTACATGGTTTTAATCCTACCTGTACCATTTTTGATTGGTAATCATAAGTGCTTCCTGCACAGTGATGCGATCGCCGGAATTATACGCTGCCACAAATGCATCTTCTATGGTAGTGGTATTCCAAATGTGAACCCTGTAATCGCGCGCTTCCTTATATTCGCTGAAGGTACCTACCAAATATTTATGCCATCCCTCATGTACTTCCGTTTTTACATCGTTGTTCAGGTTGTATTTATCAAAATAGCGTTCAATATTTACCGGACGATGTCCTGCAGCCACCTGCACCCTGTAGGTTACTCCTTCACGAGGTTGTAACACATAAGGTTCATGTATTTCCGGAATTCCGGTAACTTTACTGTAAACAGGTTTTGGGCGCTGCTGTTGCTTTTCGATATTCTTTGCTTCTGCAGGTATACCCGTGTTTTTAGGTGTTGTATTTTCCTGTACAGGCACAGATGTGGTATTTCCCTGCGCTGGGGATTCATTTTTACTGACATTCTCACTTAAAATTACGGGCATGTCGTAAAGTAACTGTCTAAGACTTTCACTGTCCATATTTTCTAAGTCGGCATCTTTTTGCACAATATCTATTACGCGTGTCTTGTCCCCTTCTATATAAGAAAATTCTCCTGTTATAACAGGTGGGGCAGCCACATTTTCATCTTCAGGAACAAGCCTGTATGACACGATGAAATAAGGATCGGATGGAAGATTCATCCATAAAAATTTAGCCACACCATCTTTAAAAGTGAATATGGCATTTTCGGTATTCATTTTCAGGGCTGTATATCCAGCTGGAATATTCTCTTCAATTTTTGCAAACTTATTCTGGTTGCCCCTGTTTACAAGGACTTTTACAATCCAGTCGTCTTCACCCACAGGTTGGTAAGGCGCCTGTCTCACTGCAGATACTTCACCAAGAGATTCGGGCGTAAGGTCGGGGATAACTTTTTGTTCAAATTCGTCAACATCTACAATAAGTGCAGGATCAATATCCGGAGAAGGTATTATTGTAATATTTATGGGGGATACTTCAATATTTTTACGCTGGTTATCCTCAATGTATGAGAACCGGCCACCCATTGTAAAGTCTCCGGTCAGGCGTGGGTCTACAGATATTTTATAAGTTATAGTAAGGGAAGGTTCATCAGGCATGCGCAACCATATAAGCCGGATACGGTTATCCTGAAACGAAAAATCTCCGCCGGAAGGGTCTATGGCTGAGGCTTTTAATCCGGCAGGTAAATTTTGCTGAAATCGGGCAAAGCTGTTGAGCGAAGATTTGTCAACTGTAACAGAGACAATAAACTCTTCGCCTGCATTCACTTCAGTGGGTGTGTTCAAATCTATTGTTACACCATTAAATATCATGTCAATAAAGAGCATTAACATGAGGTGGAACAAGAAAAGTACCCGAATCATAAATTAGATATAAGTTTATATAAATATACGACAAATAAATGTGTTAAAAATAGGTAATAAGTTTAAATATACCAAAGGAATGCTCCATTGTTGCTAATTTCAGCTACTTTACTCA
>JBEPYD010000003.1:0-51169 GCA_041641575.1 Bacteroidales bacterium | reverse complement strand
ATAATAAAAGAATTAAAGAATGTAAGATTAACAATTCAAAAATACACAAAAATTGGAAAAATCAAGCTACTCAGCAAGTGTAAATCGAACACTAAAACCTACATTGGTGTTTGCAGTGGGGAAGGACCGAAGCACAAACGGGTCATTTACAACCCTATCAAAGAAAAACCGAAGGTTAAACCTGTCGGATAACATATAATCCGCAGTAAATTTAATGGTTACGATCCTTTGTCCTGCCGTAATATCATCAAAATCCTCTACCAGTTTACGCAGAATGGTTTTATTGTCCCTGATAGACAAATCAGCGCGTATATTCAGATCACTTTCAAAAGCTCTTTCGCCACCACCCGTTCTGATAACGATAGGCACCTCGTTAAACCGGTAACCGGCACTAATCACATATTCTTTGCTGGTAATTTCTGTTAACTGATTATTGGCAAAGCTGAGGGATAAATTTCTCGATTGCTTAAATTCTATTCTGGTGGTAAGGCTATTGTGCCATGCCATGTCAAAATTAATAAGCGGGCTGAATTGTTCAGTTATCGAAACCACATTGATCTGATACTGGGTGAGGAAATTATTCTGATATTCATCACGGATAAAACTGATCGGATCATCAATTTGCGGATCAAAATTCGGATTGGATGTATAGCTGCCTATGTTGTATGAGGATCGGTATGCATGCCCCATGGTTAGGGAGCGCAGGTATTTTTTTACAAAAGGTATCTTTGATAAGCCATCGTATGAAACCCGCCAGTTAGGCAAAACGGATAAAATGTCCGGGAAGGTTTCGGTGCTGATATTTTCAGGATCAAATCCGGTATAAGCAGCCAGAAAAGCGGGTATCAATACCTGTGACGAGGTAGGTCCGTAGCCATCGTTATATCCTGCCTCAGCAGGTACAAATTCTCCTAATTCCGGATCAAAAAAGGCATTTGGATTATAAGTGGGATCCACTTCCACACGTTCACGCGCCAGCCTGTCGGAAATTATTTTTCGGTACTCCTTAAAGTTGTTAAAAGCTTCTGAAGAGTAGTTGTTTTCTGCATTGCTGTTCTCGAATGCCGTGCGTACGGTTATGGTTGACATGCTGAAATTTCCGTTGATGATACGGCTGTCAAATTCTGTTTCTCCTGTGCCTGTATTATATCCGAAATATTCACTCACATTTCTTGAAAAAGTACGGCTTGCGTTCAGGTCAATACGCAGGTCGGGCAGCGGTTCTATGTTGGCCCGCAGATTGAAATTTTCATTATGTGTCATCAGCACGGGCGAGGTGAGCAGGGAATCCGTGGTCAGCCAGTTATTTTCATTGGCCGCACGGTATGGAAAGTCTTCATCCTGCCATCCCATGATAAATGGTATACCCGGAGCCCAGTTATTCTGGTAATTTTGCATACCAAAAACAGTGGTTTTGGGCAGGTAACCCGGTAACATGGTACCTTCTGTTTCAGAATAGGAAATAGAAATACTGCGAACCCCCATGGCTGCACGTACCAGGTATTTGCCAATTACTACCAGGGGATTTCGCATGGCATCTACCTGTCCGTTCACGGTTACCAGTACCCGTTCTGCCGAATCGGCTGCAGTAAAATACACCCGGTTCTCGCTGCGAATTTCTATGTCTCCTTCTATCTCCCTGCCATCCTCGGTAGTTACAATTACCTCTATATCTTCTGTGCCTAACCGGTGAGAAATGGATTTGGTGTCTCCGGGTTCCAGGTTGAAGAGTCTGCGCTCATAGGTAACAGTTTTTTTCGGTTGTTCCTGATTTTGTTGGCGTCCACTTGTTTCCTGTTCTATTTTTTTAAGAAAGCCTACTTTCCCGTAAAGGGTCTGGAAATTTAGCTGGCCGTTTAGCTGCAGTGAATTTGAATTTTTAATGGCATTTCCCAGTTGAATGGTATCGGCAGTTATCGGGCCGGCATCCCAGGCATACGTTCCATTGTAGCGGGTATTTAACGATGTCCACTTAAGCCCGGGAATTTTGTTTATGGGCACGTTATACGAAACATTAAAAGAATGCTGATAATTGATGGTACGCCCAAATCCCATAAGTTCATCTATAATTGAATCCCGCTTGGCTTCGTAATCGTCGCGCCGTTTATCCATTGGGCCAAGAGGTTCGTCTATACGGGCAATGTTGGTAGCAGAAAAATCAAACTTGAGGGATTTGGTAAGGTCAAATTTAAGGTCGTAATACCTGTTCCAGGTGAAATCTTTCCTCACGGTAGGTTCTATTCTAATATCCGGATTGTTGAGGTTCCTTAATTTAATTTCGTTGTATTGGCGGTTGAGGTCGGTGCGGAATGAAATGTTAGAAGGATAATAATAAAAGTTAAAATCCCTAATAAGACTGAATACAGGTTTATTCAGGAAGCCAACTTTGTTTAAGGGTGCAATATTTTTGGGTCTGGTGCTAAAGTTATACGAGAGTGCTCCGCGATATTTCCTTAAGGTGTTGTATTCGGTTTTTATGTTGCGCATAAAAGTTTCATTGTAGGAATAGGTTGCCGCCCAGTTGGAAATATCATAAATCTGTGCTTTCTCATTCCCCTGCTTGTTAATTTTAACATTGGTAAAGTTGAGGCTTTTACGGCGTGTATAATCCTGTGCAATGTTGCGCAGCGAATCGCGCTCAGCCTCTGTATCGAGATTTTCCAGGGCTGCTTTTAGTGGAATATCCGGATCCAATGGATTATATTGTGGATTGATAAATGTTTCTGAATAGCCAATATATGTAGGAATTGAAACTCCGGACTCTTCAGGAAAGAATTTTCCAAGCTCCAGATTGGTGGTTATGTCGTAAGAAATCATCTCTTCCACAGAGCGTTCATTTACTTTTTTCTCTATGCTACCAAATCCCGGCGTACTTATGCTTCCAGCCATGGTTAATGACCCAAAATCTGCTAGTCTGGCAGTGGCACGCGCATTTGCTGCCCATCCGCCATTATCATTAAAATCGGTTAACCGTAATTCATTGAACCAAATTTCACCGGATTTGGGCATATTATCATTTGGGTAAGGATTACGGCGGTCACCCGGGTTGCGTACCCCCAGCATAATGGTACGCACGTTGCTCAGGTTCGGATTACCACTAATCCTCACACTTGCCAGCACTTCCCCTATGTCTATCTGCATTTGGTATACGGTATTAAAATTCACCGTAGAACCTTCACGACGCATGGCATCGTTTCTTGCCTGTTTTACCTGTTGGAAAAGTGATAAGGCAATATCCATGCGGTTTTCCTCCGGCCATACCGCACGCCGGTCAGCACCGTTATCATTATTGTAATCCCCGGGTGGTGTAACAACAAGTGGTATTTCATACTCGTAGTAATTGTCCTTGTAATCTGTTCCCAGCCTGATGAATACAGAAAGGTCTCCATCCTGCAGGTTGGTGCCTGGAATTTCCTCGCCATGTATTTCCATCTGCAGTTTTTGATACTGCCGCATATCCAGACCTACATTTTTGAACACTGCCCGGGCATCATTGTCCGGAAGATCCTGCACGCGCAAAACCATGGCTTGTTCATTCAACTGGCGCAACTGGGGGTTTGTTGGGTCAATCACCCTGTCGATACCCGGAGGAAGCACATAGTTTACAGGGTCTTTGTCACTGTTTTCTTCAATATTTACGGCAGATACTTCAAAATTTCCTTCTGATGGCTGGGGGTTTGCCGGGCCTTCATTCACAGTTTGCAAGGGCAGGTTATACTTACGCCATTCGCCACGTACCAGCTCCAGGGTGGCAAAACGCAGGATTACGCTATCGCTGAATTCGGTTAAAAACATACGCATAAACCGTATGGATTGAAAATCCTGTATGGAGCCCACTGTTTTTTCGTATTCAGAAATGGGAATGCGGAACTGAAACCATTCCACGCTTGACTTTTCACCATTTTCAAATTCTACAGAGGGTGTCACCTTATCCACAATAAAATTCTGCCCTACCTCAAGGTCTTCCGGCCTAAGGCTTACCCGGTACTGAAAATAGTTTTCACCTTCGCTCAGGGTGTTGTCGAGGTTAATATCTTCCAGGTCAGGCAGGGTAGTTCCTGATGTGGGATACGATTCATCCGATTGCTGATCAGTGGGTGAGTTACCATCCGGATCATTAAAATTTTTGTAACGCTCCAGTATGCTCAGGCCCTGCCGGTCATAATCAGAATCGCGGAAATAATTGAAGTTGTCATTTGAAGGATCTTCAAGTGCTTTTTGGTAAGCGTCAGAACTTGTGCCATAAAGCGCAGCAATGGAATCAAGATACCAGTTAAAGAAATCAAGCTCCTGGTTATCGGAAAGCCCATCGTAACCTACATCCTGAAATTCACGCGACTGGGGATCTGTATCAAAAGCATTTACCAAAGATTGCTTGATGGGTACACGGCCCCACGCAGTTGTGTCAACCAGGTCTGGTTCACCAGGTACGGGTAAGCCGTTTTCAAAAGCTTTGCGTCCGTCACGTAAGATATCTTCGGAAACATCCCCCAGGTTAAAATAGAGGTCACCGCCGCTGTGGGAAGAATCCTCCACGAACGGGTTCATCAGCCAGAATTCAATATATTCCACGTTGGCTGCTTCAAAGTCGTTGGTTTGAATCTCGCGCATCATACCTCCCCATCGTTCTTCCGGTTCCCTTAGTAAACCCTCCTCATTAATACCGGCAGAATAAGGACCACCTGTTACATCATAATTATAGGGGCCTTTTTCCGTAGGATAGTAGGCAACATTTAGTACTGCCAGGTTGGTAGGGATGTTATTGGGGCTTTCCCTGTTGGGGAACAGCTCGCGCTCCAGTATTTCCCTTACAAAATGCGAGGATTGTGCATCTGCATTGCTTTTTATGTGACCGGGTGTAAGCGAGTTGTTCCTCAGGAACAGAGGGTCAATCACATACCAGGCGAGTTTGGCACGGTTCAAACCATATACATGGCTGTTGCTTATTTCAGCTTCGGGAAAAAGATTCTGATTTTCGCCACGGGGAGCACTTGCCAGGTTCCATGCAGGGAATGATTTAAGCTCAATGGAGGTTTCGCTGCCTTCAAAATCATCAATATAAGAAACGCCATCCTTGCCTATTGCTTTTGAAGAACCAGGTATCAGCTGGGCAAATTCCCCGTCGAAAGTAAGGAGAGAAGTTTCTTTGGTTTCAATTAGTGGTATTTTATCAATAAGGGTGGTTAGAAATTGCGATTCTGTTTCGTAAGATGAGTTGAGGCCCCAAATGGTATTTGAAATGGGCTCATCACCAATGTTCACTTTCTGTGTGAGCGGGCGTTCTGTCAGGTTCAACACGGTGGCGCCCACATTGAATTTATCAGAGAACTGATAGTTTAAATGTGTTCCCACCAGGGTTTTGGTTTGGATGGCAAACAACGAGTTGCTTTCAAGCGATATGCGGATAGGCGTACCGGATTCCAGTAATCCCTGGTTTATAATTTTTACCCTGCCCAGTGTATAATCAACCGTGTAGTCGATATTTTCCTGCAGGGTTACCCCTCCGGCGCTAACTACTACAGAACCCTGGGGAACGTTCATGGCGTTCAGCGGAATTTCACTGCTAACAGAAGAACGGTATGTACCCGCGATCAGGAATTTGTTTTTATCGGCAATTTGCTCCGCCTGTGTTTGGGTGGAATCATACAATTCCATAAAGAGGTATTTTTCCTGAATTTCCTGCGGCACATTTTTACTTTCAAAGTAGTCCTTCAACCCCTCACCAAAAGGTTCCAGCACGGGGAATATAATTCTTCCGTTCGAGGGGTATACGGTAATACCCTGAATATAATCAAACACCCCGTCAGGATAGGGGTCGAGCTGGCTGTTAACATTATCCAGGTTCATGATGGTTAGCAGAAGGTCCTTGCTTACCTGTTCTTCCGGAATATAGTTAATGGCCGTTCCCG
The DNA here is from genome assembly GCA_041641575.1 of Bacteroidales bacterium. Classification (GTDB taxonomy): domain Bacteria; phylum Bacteroidota; class Bacteroidia; order Bacteroidales; family JBEPYD01; genus JBEPYD01. Next base: position 45,260 of record JBEPYD010000003.1, on the reverse strand, counting down.
TTTCATCATTTTCATAAAGTACATCCAGCACAAATTCAGTCTGATCAATCTGGTAGGCTCCGATGGCATAAATATTCTTCATCATAAGTTCCCATGTAGGAACGCGGGGAGAAAGATTGGTGCCTTTGAGCAGTTTTACCAAAAGGGCATCAGGAGCACTAACACCATCAGTAGAAAATTCACCCACCTGGTATGTTCTCCCATTTAGTGTGTATTGGTAGGCAACGGCAAGTACTTCATCTGCATTCAATGCACGGTTAAGAGAAATATAACCCAGCCGTTCATTCAGCTCATATTCCCTGGGGTTAAGTTGCTGTGCATTTTCTATTTTTTCAAACTCATAACCAATGCGCATTCCTCCATACAGGCCATTCAGAATATTTGAAGCTTCATTTACATTTCTTATACCTGCATTGCCGGTTACCGTGGAGTAGAGTTCATTTGCCACATTCCTTGGGTAGGGAGCGCCACCGCTGGCAGGAATATTATCGTTGTAAACATTGTCACCGGCTTCACCAAGGTCTGTAAGTGCGACGATGTTACGGGCATCATCAAAGTTACTGGAACGGTTGGTAATCCATACTTCGATGCGTGTAATATTTATGCCGGAATTAATCACCGGAAGGTTACTTGTTGCCCGGTTATAGGTATCTTTAAAATAGTGCGAGAGGAAGAAATGCTTGTTGGCATCATATTCATCGGCACGCACCTCGTATTCGTTTACCTGAGCGCCGCCAGCAACCTCTATTACGCTTGTTTCGCCTTTTTGCTGGCTAAACACACTTGTCATGGTAAGTTTTCCGAACTGAAGTTCGGTTTTAAGACCAAACAGGCTTTGGCTTCCTGTGATAAGCGAACCTGTAAGGGGAAGATTCACATTACCCGCTTCAATTTTTTTAATAATTTCATCCTCGTCACCCTCGTATTCCAGTTTTGTGCGGTTTTCAAAATCGAAGGTTGCTTCGGTATTGTAATTAATTCCCAGGTTCATTTTATCTCCGATGGAGCCGGTAAGATTCATCTGAATTTTTTCTTCAAATGTAAACGAGGGGGTTTTTCGTAATCGTTCACTGATATTGGGATTATCAATGCGCGACATGTTGTACCCGAAAACCAGTTCTGCAGAACCTTGTGGTGTAATGTCAATAGTGTTGCTGCCAAATATTTTATCAAATGCTTCGCCACCAAAGTTGATGGAAGGAATAAGGCCCTCATCACCTTCTATCTGGCCGCGTGTTTGCGCCTGCTGACGCCAGTATTCCCGTATGGCTTTGTTCATTTGGTATTCCCGGTATTCTTCAAGCGACATGGTTACCGGAGGCCGGTAATCAAAGGCGCCAATGCGTCTGCGAAACTCATACTCTCCGGTTTCAGGATTGTATTCAACCGAAGATTCAATGTTGGATGGATCGTCCAGCATCAGGGGTGAAGTGCTTTCTGTTTCGCCGTATGGAAAAGCTTCCGTATCTTCAAATGGGTATCTCAGATCGCTGGTGTCGGGAGGGAGTTGTGGTGCAGCTACCGTAAAAGCAAGTACAGGGATAAAAAAACTATTCCCAAGGGAGAGAACAATTGTGGTGAGAAAACTTAAAAAAGCTATTCCAGACTTCGGGTATTTTGCGCTTCTCTTCAAAAGGTTTACCTGCTAGTGTATTTTACAATCGCTTTAAGGATAATTTTACCAGTTCTTCAACTGAAATATCCGAATTTTCTGAAAGTATTTTTGTTAGTACTTTGTCCACCATAGATTTTGAAAATCCTAACATTACTAAAGCAGATAACGCTTCATCTTTTATTGTATTGTTTGTATCATTAAATATTTCTGCACCACTTTTAACTTTTCCAATTTTATCTTTCAGCTCAACAATCAGTCGCTGGGCGGATTTTAATCCAATGCCTTTAATACTTTTAAGCAGGTTCACGTCGCTATTTAAAATGGCCGTTTTTATTTCTGCGGCGGAGTAGGAGGAGAGAATCATTCTGGCTGTATTTGCGCCTACTCCTGAAACAGAAATGAGCGAACGAAACATTTCTCTTTCGCCTGCATCCAGAAAACCGTAAAGAGCCCGCAAATCTTCCCTTATAATTTCTTGGACAAACAGTTTCACATCCTCTTTATGTAATTTCGATAAGGCTGAATATGTTGCCAGTGAAATATTTAAAAAATATCCTATATTATTATTTTCAATAACCGCATGGGCGGGTGACGTTTCAACAATGGTTCCCCGAAGATATTCTAACATTTTACAGATTTTTTGAATGAGGGCAAAAGTAAAATAAAAATGGCAAAACAACCATGATTTACAGCGTTACATTTGGGGTTAACTTTGGGTAAATCAGCAGAAATAGTTAATTCTCTGCCTGCCCGCTTTTTCCGGTACGCGGATTCTTTTCCATAAGGAAGCGTACCAGAAGATAAACAAGCACAATCAGTGCAAAAAAGTAGCTTACCCTGGCAATATAATCACCATGGCGCGTGTAAAAAGTGATCATATCATTTGCGTACAATGTTTCTTTGATTGCACCTCTTTGCCACCAGCCTAGTTTTTGAAGCATTTCGCCCCGCTGATTAAAAAATGAAGAAATACCTGTATTGGCACTGCGGGCAATGCTTTTCCTGGTTTCAATGGCGCGTAAGGCTCCAAAAGCATTGTGCTGCCTGTAGCCCGGTGTATCGCCCCACCAGCCATCATTTGTGATAATAAACAGCAAATTGGTGCCGCTTTTAATGTATTCTGTAACAAATTCTCCAAAAATTGATTCATAGCAGATGGCTGTACCAATGCCTGTGCTGTCCTGGGGCGAAATAAATGAGATACGGTTTTCCTGTGTTCCATGGCTGCGGAATGCTCCGCCAAGTTGCAGGGTAAGTTTTCGCAGGAATTTCAGGTATTGCGGATAGGGCATTTTTTCAACACCTACCACCAGCTTACTTTTATGGTAATATTGTACTACTTCTGTGGTGTCAATCTGTATGGAAGTATTAAAACTGTCATAAAACTGGCCGGAACTACCCAAAGGGCGGGCAGTATGAGACGCCGAGCTTTCATCAGGGTAGGCAAGGTAAGAAGTGATTCCAACAATAAATTTTGCTGCAGGATATTCTGTTTCGATGAAGTTTTTGATCATCTGAATGTCCGGGTTATCCATCATATTCTCCAGCCATATATTATTGTTGATGGCTGTTTCGGGTGCTACAATGTAGCTCGTATTTTCGGTGGCCAAAGAATCGGCCAGGCGGATCATAATTTGTGTTTGTTCTTCACTCGACAGTGCGACAAACTTTTTATATGGATCTATGTTGGGCTGTACGACCACAATTTCATGCGGGGTTCCTTTATTTTCATAGGTATAAAAACGGAGAACTGAAATTATCATGGGCACAAAAATAACCACAAGGGCAGCCACCATGGTGCCTTTGGTATAGGATTGCAAGGGAGAAATACTTGCCTTAACAGCCCTGAATAATACCACATTGGCCAGTAACACCCATAAACTTCCTCCAAGCGAGCCTGTGTATTCATACCATTGCACAAAAATAATGTCGTAGGCAAAACCGTAACCCAATGTAAGCCAGGGCCATGAAATTTCGCCATTAATGTAAAAATGTTCAAAGCTAATCCAGAACACCAGCAGAGCAAAATAGCCAAAGCCGCGGCCCAGTTTTCGTCCGGTTATATGAAACAACCAAAAAACCAGCGACATTAGCGTGGTATTTATCAAAACAGCTGCTACTACACCAAATACCGATGCATTCTTGATCCACCATGAGGTAAGAAGATTCCATATAATGAATGAGAGAAAGGCATATTTTACAGCCTGAAAGGAAGTATATTTTTCCTTGTTTTCCAGGAAGTATTCTTCAACATAAAGCAGGGGGATAAATGCTATCAATAGCACCAGGCCCGTAAATCCGGAATACCATCCTGCACTGAGCAGTATACCTGTTAATACCGAAAGTAACAGGAAGCGTCTTTTCTGCATGTAAATAAATTTAATTCTGTCCCTTTATCGCGTCAGTAAAACAATTCTTACTCATATTCCTGTTTGGAGGGATTTAGAGGGTTTTTGGTCAGTTCGTTATATTTCTGGCGATTTGTATAGATATCACCGGCAAGGTAAAATGCCCTTCTGAAAGAATCAATTGAGGCTTCTCCCTTTCCGGCAAGTTCATAAGCAGTGCCATGGGCAGGTGATGTGCGTACAATGGGAAGACCAGCGGTGAAATTCACGCCACCGTCAATGGAAAGTGCTTTAAAGGGTGCAAGTCCCTGGTCATGATACATGGCCAGAATGGCATCGAACTGCGCGAAGCTGCCAGCGCCAAAAAAACCATCGGCAGGGTAGGGGCCCAGCGCCATAATTCCCTGTTCGCGTGCTTCTTCTATTGCCGGAGTGATGATGTCTTTTTCCTCATTGCCAATTACACCATTGTCTCCCGCATGTGGGTTTAATCCAAGCACTGCAATTTTGGGTTTACGAATGGTGAAATCCTGGAGCAGAGAGTGATGCATCACTTTTAACTTGGACACTATTTTTTCCCTGGTCAAGGCATTGGAAATGCCTGCAACCGGCACATGACCTGTTACCACGCCTACCTTCATCAGTTCACTTATCATAAGCATTACCACATCGTCTGATTCAAAGCGGGTTTTAAGAAATTCGGTATGGCCGGGGAAGGAGAAATTTTCTGACTGAATGTTTTGTTTATCGATAGGAGCTGTAACCAGGACATCAATAGTTTTATTTTTCAGGTCTTCCACTGCTTTTTCCAGGGCATCTACTGAAGATTTGCCTGCTGCCTCGGTCGATTTTCCAAGTTCCACTCGAATTTCATCATCAATGCAGTGTAAAATATTCACCCTGCCATCCATGGCCTCATGGGCATGCTTGATGTTGTTCAGTGTTAAATTTTCAATGTCTAAAGCTTTTCGGTGATATGCAGCAACTTTTGGTGAGCCGTAGATAACCGGCGTATAATTACTGTATGTTTGGTTGTCGAGAAATGTTTTAAGTATTACCTCATAGCTTATTCCATTGATGTCGCCATGGGTAATTCCTATCTTAATTTTATCAGTCATTACGATATCTGTTTGTCTTCTGTGATACTTGCTAAATAATTAAAGAGCAACCGCACGCCAATTCCTGTTGCCCCGGTGCCGCGATATTTGTCAGGAGTCTTTGTAAAGGCGGGCCCTGCAATGTCCAGGTGAATGAAAGGATAATCCGTAAAATGTTCCAGAAATTTCCCTGCCGTAATTGCGCCGGCAGTTTTTCCCCCGATATTTTTCATGTCTGCCACGTCAGATTTTAACATTTCGGCATATTCATCCCAGAAAGGGAATTCGGCCACGCGCTCATGAACCTGATGGCCGCTCTTTTTGAGGTTGTTAAAGGTTTGTTCGTCTGCATTGCCCATTCCTACCAGACCCTGGTTGCCGATGGCCACGGCCGCTGATCCGGTAAGTGTGGCTATATTTATGGTCAGCTTCGGTTTGTATTCTTTGGCGTAACTGAGGGCATCCGCGAGTATCATTCTGCCCTCTGCATCTGTGTTCAGCACTTCCACGGTAGTACCACTGTGCATGGTAATAATATCGCCAGGCACATAGGCATTCCCATCGGGGCGATTATCGGTGGCAGGCACAAGGCCAATTACATGCACATTTAATCCTGCACGCGCAATGGCATACAATACTCCGGCAACTGTGGCTCCTCCTGCCATATCGCACTTCATATAATCCATACTGTCAGCCGTGGGCTTTAAACTTAAACCGCCGGTATCGTATACCACACCTTTGCCCACCAGCACAATGGGTTTGGAATTAATGGCTTTTTTGGGCTTGTATTCAAGAATGGAGAAGGTTGGCGGGTCAATACTTCCCTTATTTACAGCCAACAGGCCACCCATTTTTAGTGATTCAATTTTTTTCTTGTTAAATACTTCCACGGAAAACCCGGCTTCTTTCCCCATCTTCTTTATTTCTTCGGCAAGCTCTGTAGCTCCCATATAATTCAGGGGTTGATTTACAAGGTCGCGGGTATAATAAACACCACCCACAGAGGCTTCCATCAGTTTAATATCATGATCAGAAATGGCATCAGAGAAGAGAAAAATACTTTGGAGGCTGTTCTTTTTTTCTTCTTTTTTAGAAAGATGATAAAGGAACTGATAGTTTGAGAGCGCGATACCTTCTGCAAGGGCATAAACCAGTTTAGCATCTTGTTGGCTGTCAACCAGTGTTATAGAGTTTAATTTATGTTTGTTGAGGCGCTTACATAATTCAAAACCTTTCAGGCGGGCTTCTTCCCATGTTTTTTCAGGGTCTGGTTTTGAATCTTGAAGGCATACAAAAATCATCCGGTTAAATTGGTTTACCGGAACAATGTCCATTTTGTTGTTAAACTGATTTTGGATATAATCTTTTTCCTGCTCCGAAAAGTAGGTATCGTCCAGCTTTTGATCCTTTGTCGTAATATAAATTAAATTCCCCGGTTCCGGAATTTGGGTGGTTTTGGCAATTTTTATCATATATGATCAATATCAGTAAGTTATAATTAGGCTATAATTTCTTTTAAAAACCCAAAGTTAGTAATTTCAATAGCATTATGCATATATCATAAGCATTTCTGTTCAATACCAGAGCTTTTGGAATCTGAATGCATTTATAGCTCGAATTACTTTGCAGGGAGGCAAATTATAATATTTAATATTTAAAGATACAGATAATCAGTTTTTTAACTCTTGTTGTTTAGTGATTATTCAGAATTGTTGAACAAAAAACTACTCCCAACGTTTTTTCCTCAGCAACAACGTAATCACATTATCTTAATCTGAACGTGAAAAATAGAACAGTTTTTTTATATCTCCTTTTCAGCTTGTTTCTCACTCCTCTATTGCTCCTTGCGCAGGACGAAGGGAAAGGAATTATTGAAGGCCGCATTTATAATGCACAGAACAATGAACCGGTTCCATTTGCCAACATTGTAATATGGGGCACCAATGTAGGTGCTGTAAGCGATATGGATGGGAATTTCCTTTTTACTGGTGTAACGCCGGGTTTCGTGGAGCTGCGCGTCTCCTCCGTGGGTTTTGAACCCTATATTTCGGAGCAAATCCTGGTTACCAACGCAAAAAAGGTTTTTGTAGAAATACCTTTAAATACCAGTACAGTGGAATTGAATGAGATTACGGTGGCAGCCTCGCCATTCAGGAGAAATGATGACAGTCCGGTGTCTCTCCGGAGAATAGGCATCAAAGAAATTGAGAAGAACCCCGGTGGAAACAGAGATATTTCACGTGTTATTCAATCTTTGCCTGGCGTAGCATCCACGCCTGCTTTTCGTAATGATGTTATTGTAAGGGGTGGTGGGGCCAGTGAAAACAGGTTTTACCTGGATGGTATTGAAATACCCAACATTAATCATTTTGCCACGCAGGGAGCCTCCGGCGGACCTGTAGGTATTATCAATGTTGATTTTATCAGGGAAGTAAATTTTTACTCGGGCGCTTTTCCTGCAAACAGGGGGAATGCACTTAGTTCTGTTTTGGAATTCAGACAGATAGATGGCAACCCTGAGAAACTTAAAGTACGGGCCTCCGTAGGCGCATCTGATCTGGCACTGACCCTTGATGGTCCGCTGGGTGATAATACTACTTTTATAGCCTCTGCCCGGCGCTCATATCTGCAATTCTTATTCTCCGTTCTGGAACTTCCGTTTTTACCCACTTACAACGATTTTCAGTTTAAAACCCGCACCCGGTTTAACCAAAAAAATGAATTAATTATTGTTGGTCTGGGTGCAATTGATGAATTTGCACTGAACCTGGATGCCAATGAAACCGAGTTTCAACGATATGTACTGAATTACCTGCCCGTTAATGAGCAGTGGAATTATTCCATAGGCGCTGTGTATAAGCATTTCAGAGACAATGGCTTTGATACATGGGTATTGAGTCGTAATTATTTAAACAACAGCGCATATAAATACCAGGACAACATTGAGGTAGATTCCCTTCAGATTTATGATTATACTTCTGCCGAAATAGAGAATAAGTTCCGCTACGAATATAACACACAGCTTAACGGGGGATATAAGATTAATTATGGTGCAGGCGCATCATTTGCAAAATATACAAATGAAACATTCAATCGTGTTTTTGTAGCTAATGAGCTGTCGGTACTTGATTATGAAAGTTATCTCGACCTCTATACTTACAGTTTTTTTGGCCAGATAAGCAACGATTTTTTTAATGATAAATTAACGCTTAGTCTGGGTTTACGAACTGATGGAAACACTTATTCCGAGAGCATGTCTAACCCTCTTGAGCAGTTTTCACCCCGGTTCAGCGCCTCTTATGCACTGACTTCACAGTTGTTTGTAAACTTTAATACCGGAAGATATTTTCAACGGCCACCATACACTGCAATGGGATACAGAAATTCAGAAGGAGAGCTGGTGAACAGGGACAACAATTTAAAATATATTCAGGCTGATCATCTGGTTGCCGGGTTTGATTTTAATCCGGACGATAAAACAAAGCTTTCTTTGGAAGGATTTTATAAATTATACTCCAAATATCCGTTTTCATTAAGGGATTCTATTTCTATTGCCAGCAAAGGAGGTGATTTTGGTATTTACGGTGATGAAGAAGTATTGAGCATTTCTGAAGGCCGGGCTTATGGGGCAGAATTCCTGGCCCGAAGCCGGGATTTATTCGGGTTTAACCTTATTTTGGCCTACACCTGGGTACGGAGTGAGTTTAAAGATCACGGGCCAAACCTGGAGGTGCTGGATGAATATATCCCTACCGCATGGGACAACCGTCATATTCTAACCCTGACGGCTACCCGTAGTTTTAAGAAAAACTGGGATGTAGGTTTTAAATGGCGGTTTGTTGGAGGGGCCCCTTATACGCCCGTTGATTTTGAGACTTCATCACTGCGCGCAGCCTGGGATACACGTGGCAGGGAATATCTTGATTTCAGTCGTTTTAACTCGCTGAGGCTGGGCTCATTTCAGCAGCTTGATATACGTGTAGATAAACAATTCTTTTATGATAAATGGTCTCTTTTGTTTTATGTTGATGTACAAAATGTCTATAACTATAAATCTGAAGAGCCCGCGAGGGTTTCCATTGAAAATGAAGAGGGAAATGTTGTAATTTTAAATCCAACGGCTCCTTATACTGAGCAGCGATATCAGTTGCGCACCATCGAAAGCGATGGCCAGGGAACAGTGCTACCAACTATCGGCATTATAGTGGAGTTTTAAAAAGGTGGATGTATTTAAGTCCAGAAATTAAAGTAACTTTATATAAACCTAAAACCATGATTTCCAGACTAACCATAACTTCAGCATTTATATCTGTCCTTCTTATAGCAGCTGTTTTGCTGACAAAAGGATGTAAGTCGACAGCGCCTACCACTGCAGCTAATGCTGATTTTGATACCCTGATTACCAATCAATCAATATCCGGCCCTTTGTTAGTACTTACCGTAAAAAAGGGAGAGGCATTTAATTACCCCCTGATGGCTGCATGGACAGAAGGCAAAGATTCTGTGTATTTACAAACCCTGTATGTACCGGAATCTATTGCAACCAGCATTTTCAGGCATGGGCAGGCAGACAAAGGAAAGTGGATGCCCGGAGAAATCCGCAGGCCGGCAGCTCTGCCTTACTGGGGACACAGCAGGGGGATTAAGGCTGCAGATGGTTTTTATATCCCATCAGCGGATAAACCCATGCCCGATGCGGTTACAGGCGCTACGCCTACTACTGATTTTGTGCTCAAAACCAACTTAGACCTTGATAACACAGCGGTATTTACCGTTTATTTTGAAATTAATCAGAGCTGGGACTGGAATGAATACTGGACCAATAATAAGTATCCTGATAATGATGCTTATAAATCTTCCAGCCAGCCGGCCATTGTTTATGCAGCACAGGTAGACATGAACGATTTGAAAGAAGTGTATAAATTAAGCCCTGTTGGCCATAGCCATCCTGCGGGCGAGAATGGACAGTTGTTCAGTGATTTGTCTACCCTAACTTCTGCCCTCCGCATTATTGAAATTGCAGAGATCAGAATAGTGAAAAACTAGTTCAGATTTATTTTAAACTGATTGATTTTGTTATACAACGTTTTGCGATCGATATTCAACAGTTTTGCTGCTTTAGACTTATTGTAATTGGCTTCTTCAAGGGCTTTTAGAATGATATCTTTTTCTGCTTCAATAGATGCAGATTTGAGACCAGATTTGTCCTGTTTTTTAAGTGGTTTTGCATTGGCAACTTCCTGATGGAATTCTTCAGGGAAACAACGGGTAGTAATTTCAGATCCCTTGGCTAACAAAACACTTCTTTTTATCAGGTTTTTTAACTCCCTCAGGTTTCCATACCATGGATAATCCTGCAGCATTTCCGTTACTTCTTCATTAAAAGTCTGTACATTTTTGTCCAGATCCTCATTGGCCTGGTTCATAAAAAAGTTAGCAAATATGAGTATATCCTCTCTCCTTTCTCTGAGTGGCGGCAGGTTTATTTTAAACTCGTTCACCCGATGATAAAGGTCTTCACGGAAATCATTCTCTTTAACAGAATCTTTCAGATCTTCGTTGGTGGCAACAATTATACGCACATCAACAGGAATATTGCGGTCATCGCCTACGCGGGAGATAACCCTCTCCTGGAGGGCACGAAGTAATTTTGTCTGAATATCAAGGGTAAGATTACCTATTTCATCCATAAATAAAGTACCGCCATTGGCTTGTTCAAAAACGCCTGCTTTATCATTAATGGCACCGGTAAATGAACCTTTTACGTGGCCAAAAAGCTCGCTGTTGGCAAGGTCTTTCGGAATTGCACCACAATCAACAGCGATAAATGCTTTATTGCTGCGTGGACTTTTTCTGTGAATGGCGCGTGCGATATATTCTTTTCCACTTCCGGTTTCTCCTTCTATTAACACGGTCATTTTTGTGGGGGCTACAAGCTCCGTCATTTTCATTATCTCACGCATCTTGCGGCTGTCGCCGGTAATGAATTGTTCTTTAGATTCACTTTTCTTTACGGGTTCTGCTTTTTGGTTGAGTATTTTTTCAATTAACTGCAGTATTTCTTCGTGATAAATGGGCTTAGTGATATAATCAGAAGCTCCTGCTTTCATTAATTTCACTGCAATACGAACATCACTGTATCCGGTAATGATAATAACAGGAATTTTAACGTTAATCTTTTTTATTTCACTTAGCATTTTAAGCCCATCCGTATCAGGCAGGCGAAAATCTAAAAGCACCAGGTCAAACTCTTCTTTTTTGAAAAGGTCTAAGCCGGAGCTCCCTTTATATGCAATGGTTGCTTTGTATCCGTGGTTGTTCAGGAGGTTTTCCAGAAGGTTACAAATGTAGGTATCATCATCGATTACCAGTATCTTTCTCATGTAAGGCTACATTTTTTTATTAAGTGCAAAAATATATAATTTCTTTTAAAAAAATCATTTTATAATTGACCAGAAGCTATTAGATAATTTATTCTGTTACCCTAACAGATCTTGCCAGGGCTTCCAGAACCTGCTCATTATGCGTAATCCATGATTCATCTGCATGGGCATAAACATAAACTCTTTTATCGTTATAATCAACAGTATAAACCCTTTCGTTCTTATTCATGCATTTTGAACCCATGTGTTCACCCATTCGGAAATCAGCTTTTTTATCACATTCAAAGCCTTCAAACCTGTCCATTTCATTTACATCTGCCATTATTGCATAAATACGTACATCCGCGGATGCATTTCCGGTATTAATAAAATATCCGTCTCCATTATCACTAGAATCTATCACATTCCATTGTGAGGGAACAGTAAATGAATAATTGAAGCGGGTATTTTCAATTTCGCGCTTTTCTCCTGTATTACCATTTGGCGCGCTCCTGTCGCCACCTGTATTGCATGCAGTTACAAAAAAAATAGTAAGTAAATAAAATTGTAATCTCTTTATCATTGGCTTTTTTGGTCTTTAAAACCAAACGTTAAGCAATTGTGAAAATTGCTAATTATAAAATTATAGAAAAAATGGCACATAAAGTATGTATAACCAACAAATAATATATTTATTCTATATCTGTTAGAATTTTAATCTGACTCAGTCTTTTTCTTCTGTTAAAGTAGAACAAATATGTGGTTCGGCCTTCATTATCTTCCAAAGTAATAGAGTTATTTTTTATCTGAGGAATACTGCCCAGCTTTTGTTCAAGCTCTTCCTTCTTCATACCAACATGAATATTCTGATAAAGTTTAATGCGCCTGTTTTGAATATCCGCATTTATAAGTAGTGATTTTTCTTTTGCTTTATATAATTTAATTTCTGACTGGCGGAAGGAAAGTGCATAAATAGTATCAACTTGCTTTTCATTATAGTGGTTGGATACTGCCTGGGAATTAATTTTCAGGCGTGAAATGTTCTGCCGGAAGTTTTTAAGGGATATTGGGTATCCGAAAGGATTTTCAAAAAATAATTCATTGGAATTATCGGTGTTTTTTGCTTCTGAGGTTTCTGCGGGCAGGAAAGCATACATCAGAAAACCCGGAGCACTAATGAGGAACAGAACTAAAATAAGGGTGCGAAAATTTTTTTTGATATTCATTAATCTATTTTGGTTATTTTTGGTTGCCCAAATATAAAGATATTGTGGCAGATAATTTGCTACCAGATGGCACAGACAAGTAAAAATTAAAAGTATGCAAAAAAAATATCCCATTGGGATGCGCTTCACCTACTTCCTTCTGGCAATTATTCTGTTTATTTATGGCATAATAGCAGCACGGGAATTTCTTTATCCTATAGCCTTTGGGGTGTTGCTGGCATACCTGTTGTTTCCGGTTGCCAATTTCCTTGAGATGAAAGGGCTTCCACGTATCCTCTCAATTATTATAAGCATTCTCTTTGCGCTTATTGTAATTGCAGGCGGGGGATTGTTTATCTACGACCAGTTTACCACATTATTTTCTGATTTTCCTGAACTGAAGCGGCAGGCCATATCAAACATCGATACCTACCAACACAGTCTTGAGAATGTTTTTGGGTTCCAGGACGATTTTCTTGACCAGTATGTAAAGCAGTGGGTGACAGGTTTTTTTGAAAATATCCCTCAGAATTTTAATGCCATTTTCTCTGCTACAACCGGTACGTTGTTACGCATTTTTCTAATGCCGGTATATATTTTTCTGTTTTTATACTACCGTACAAAATTTGCATACTTTATATTAAAAGTTGTTCCCGACGACAAGGAACGTGTAACCATTAAAATCCTTCGTGATATCTCTACGGTAGTTACCCGTTATATGGGTGGTGTTGTTATTGTGGTTTCAATACTTTGCCTGCTGAATTCTTTCGGGCTTTACCTGGTGGGAATGAAATACCCCATAATTTTTGGGGTAATTAGTGCGCTGATTAATTTTATTCCTTATTTCGGTACACTGATGGGAGGCGCAATTCCATTATTATTTGCTATTCTTATAGGCGAAACACCTTTGCTTGCTGTGCGTGTACTTATATTGTTTATCATTATTCAGTTTATTGAAAACAACATACTTACACCGAACATTGTAGGGAGCAGTTTAAAAATAAACCCCTTTTTCATTATTTTCAGCCTTATTGTAGGCGCCATGATTTGGGGAATTCCGGGTATGCTTGTAGTTGTGCCCTTTCTTGCCATGCTCAAGCGGATTTTCAAGAATTTCGACAGCCTACAGCCTTATGCTTTTTTGCTGGGGACACGCGGAACGCAAAAGCACAGTATCAGCGGCCGAAATTTAAAATCCTATTTTAACAGAATGAAAAATAAACTGAGAAATTAATTTTTCTTTTTGCGTTTTTCTTTCAGCCGGCGGACCAGTTGAGAGAAGATGCTTTCCTTGTTATTGGCAAACTCACTACTTAGCAATAAACCATAAGGTTTTAAAGAATCAATATGGTCAAATACCACTTTAATTATCGCCATTAAGGGAATAAATAGAATCAATCCGGCAACACCCCACAGGATGCCTCCCAGGAGCAAAGCAATAAGTGCAAACAGCGGGTTTAAACTGACCCGTTCTCCTACTATTTTCGGTGTCAGGATATTTCCTTCTATGGTTTGGATGGTAAAAAACACTGCCAGCACGGCTATGGGGATCCAGAGGCTATCATAATTTATAAGGGCGTAAAAGGTTGGAATTAATCCGCCCAGCGTGGTTCCGATATACGGAATAACGGTAAGAATGGCTGCAAGATATCCAAAAAGGAAAGGGTAATCTATGCCTATAATCCAGAGTCCAAGTCCATTTAAGGTGCCAATCAAAATAATGACCATAAACAATCCATAAAAATAATTCTGTGCTACTTTTTGAATGCTAAATACCAGCTCTTTTCCATAAGCGCTGTTCTTTTTAATTATATTGGTGAGAATAAATTCTTTAAAAGCAGTGCGGTAAAGCAGAAATAGAAAAGTATACACAATTATAAAAACAATAATTGCCAGGAAAGATGTGGATGAGGAAATAGTTTTGCTAATAATATTGGATGATGATTGTAATAAATTTTCTCTTTCCTGCTGGTAGATTTCCTGTATTCGGAGGTCGCCGGGTAATATTCTTGAATTAATAAAAAGCAAAATTTTATTTAGCAGGTCATTCATCACCTGCGAAAAATCTTTTATTTCGCTAAACATGGTAATAACCTGACTGCTTAACAGGTAAAATAAACCGGATATAACAAGCCCCACCAGGAAGAATGTAAACAAAATGGCTGGTATGCGCGGGATATTATATTTCTCAAGGAAGTTACATACCGGATACAGCAGCATTGAAATAATAAGACTAAATGTAAGGGGAATAAGGATCGGCCGGCCAAAATATAACAAGGCAAAAATAAAGGTAATTATCAGTAGGATATTTACTGTTTTCGAGAGGCTTATGTTTAGGTGCATTTTTTATTTTAATTAATATCTATCATGATAAAAACATCCGTATACTTCTATTCCCGGATGATTATTTGGAATACAATGCATAGTGCTTATAAAAAGTTATTTAAATGTTTCACACTGATGAACCGTGAATAATTATTTAAAACGAATATATTAAAAGAATTTCAGTTTAGTGAAATATAGCTCATTCTTTAAAAAAGTAATTATATAAAGAAATTTGGCAGCTAAATCTGTTTGAAGTTGAACAATCTGCATGGAGATATGTTAAATTTCTACACCATTTGCGCCTAAAAAGGCATTGTAAGTAAAAGAAACTTGCAACAGTGGTGATGATTATTGAATGTTAAACCTTAAAAACCAAATTGAAATGAGTAAAAGTTCAAATGTTTTAGCCGGATTTTTCGCAGGAGCTGCCGCGGGTGCTGCACTGGGAATATTATTTGCACCTGAAAAGGGCACAACTACCCGTAAAAAAATCGCAGATACTTCTTCTGCCTTTGGAGAAGATTTTAAAGATACCGTTTCCAGCAAAGTTGATAATTTAAGCGATTTTATGGCATCTTTTGTAAATGAAGCTAAAGATAGATTTACAAAGCTTGAAGAACAAGTAAAACAAGAAGCAAAAAACGTTAAAGAAAAAGCAACTAAATAATACAATTAATGACAAAAAGAGGACTAACCAAAAACGTTGCAGAAATCTTTGATCTGGCCCAGTCTTTTCTTTTAGCCAAAGTAGATCTTTGGCGTTTACTTCTTCTTGAAAAGCTTTCAAAAGCTGGATCTTATTTTCTCGGGTCTCTGATTTTAATTACGGTATTTGCTTTCTGCCTGATGTTTCTATCATTTGGATTTGCATTCTGGTATGCTGATAAATACGGGAGCTTGGCCACTAGTTTTATAATTGTAGCAGGCTTTTATTTGTTATTAGGCATTGTGATTTTTATATTTCGAAAAACTGTGATCGCACGCCCCATAATAAAAAACCTGTCTCAAATAATTTTTGAGGAAGATGAAAAACCCATCGAGAAGAAATTATAATGAGTAAAGCATCAAAAATAAGAACGTTTAAAGATATTCATCTTGAGAAGCAAAAACTCCGGTATGAAGCAACAATATACCATGAGAAGCTTAAAAATGAGACCAAAGTATTTCCGGGAGAATTCCGGTCAACTAGTGGCGATATTATGCTTGCTTTACGAAATCGATTTTTTGTTTTTTCCCTTTTAAGAGTTCTTACAAAAAGCCGGTGGTTTCCGAGAATGGTTTTGCGATTGCTACCGAACCTGTAATGAATATCAGGGTTTAGTCCTTATAACATCGAAACAGCAAAAAGAGATAAAATATTCCAAAGCCGGAGTGTAATATTTTTTAAGCTGTTTGTTTTAAGAATTTACAGTATTTGTTATGCTGGGTTAGCAAACAAATATAGTTAAAAAGATAATTGAAAGAAAAACATGCCGGCTTTTATGGCCGGTTTTGTTTTTTTATAAGAATTTTACAGTCAACATAAACCAGCACGAAAATGAAAAAAATACTTATTCCAACCGACTTTAGTGAAAAGAGCGTGAATACGGTAAAGTATGGTATTCATCTTGGCCAGTCTATGAATAAGGCTGTTACACTGGTGTATGTTGTTGATTTGAGCAGGTACACAACTGATTACCATGAAACCACTGGTGTAGCCCCGTATGTGCCCGATCTTTTGCAGCTTAAGGAAGTGGCTGAAACACAGTTTAAAGAATTTGTACCAAAAATAAAAAAAGAATTTGGGGAAGATGTGGCACTGGATACCCGGTTGGAAACAGGAATTTTTGCCGATAGAATAATAGAACTCTCAAATGGTGATGAATATGATCTGATTTTACTTACCGGCAGAACAGAGAAAAGTTTTCTCGACCGGCTCATCAGCGACCGAAACGAAACCATTATAGAGGATGCACGATGTCCCGTATTTATAGTTCCTCCTTCTTCAGCTTATTCTGAACTGCAAAGAATCGTTTACGCAACAAATTATAATGAAGCTGATATCGGATCCTTGCAAAGACTTTCTGATTTGGCAAGAATTTTTAATTCTAAGATTACTGCCCTGCACATCAGCAATGATAAAAGTTTCAAGAACAAATTAAGTGAGAAGGGTTTTGAAGAAATGGTACAGGAAAAATGCAATTACACGAACATTAATCTGCAAATGCGAAAAGGAGATGATATTGTAGATACAATTGAACAAGTGGCTACAGAGCTTAAGGCCGATCTAATTGGTATCCTGAAAGAGAATCATGGATTCTGGAAGGAGCTATTTTCAAGCAGTTCTACTAAAGAGTTGGTGTTGAACACAAAATTACCCGTGCTTGTTTTTCATGAAAAATCTTTTTTAAAGAAAAAATCATCAACCTGATTTAAAGATTCAATGCATGGCAGAGCTTATAAATGAGAATTTTGATTTTGATCATCCCTGGTCTTCTCTTGCAATTTTAGGTGCAGGGGTTATAATTGCTGTGCTTATCCACACCATTCTGGTTTTTCTTATGCGGAGGATATTTCTAAGGCATGATGATGGCACAAATGCGCATCTGATTCGGAAGGAAAAGAAGCCTACGCTGTTCCTGTTTATCTCCATAGCACTTGGTTTCCTGCTACCGGCCACAGAATTTAAAGAACCTGTGTTAGGTCACATTAATCAGGCCATTATTCTTTTCTTCATTTTTAGCCTTGCCTGGGTGATGATAAATTTGCTCGGGGTAATTCAGGGAATGCTTATCAGCAATTATGACATTGAAGCAAAAGACAACTTACGCGCCAGAAAGGTAACTACGCAGTTGAGGGTATTCAGGCGAATCTTAATTTTTGTAATCATTGTAATCGCGCTTTCCAGTGCATTGATGACATTTGAAAAAATACGTCAGGTAGGTGTGAATTTACTTGCTTCTGCGGGCATAGCGGGCATCATCATTGGTTTTGCTGCACAAAAAAGCCTGGCCACCATACTTGCCGGTTTCCAGATTGCCATAACCCAACCCATCCGGCTCGATGATGTTGTAATTGTAGAAGATGAGTGGGGATGGATAGAAGAAATTGCACTTACTTATGTAGTGATAAGAATATGGGACAAAAGAAGGTTAATTGTACCCATTACATATTTTATAGAAAAACCATTTGAAAACTGGACCCGTGTGTCGGCAGATATTCTTGGCACAGTTTATATATATACAGACTATACAACAAAGGTTGACGCAATTAGAAATGAACTTACTAAAATATTAAATGCCACTCCCTTATGGGATAAAAAAGTGAATGTACTGCAGGTAACCAATGCAACTGAAAAATCAATGGAATTGCGTGCGCTCATGAGTGCTCCCGACAGTCCTACAGCATGGGATCTGAGGGTTCATGTGCGTGAAAAGCTTATTGATTATTTACAGAAGAATCACCAGGATGCATTGCCCAGAACCAGAGTGGAAATGGAAAATAAAACAGGTATAGAAGCAACATAATACACAAAGTGGGAATTAATTTCCCCACATTTAACATGAGCAAAGAAAAAGAAAATAATAATAAAGAATTTGGCTGGTTCGACAGAACCATGCTTTCCATACCCGATTGGGTTACGGAATTTCTGATTGAGGTTGCCGAAATTACGCGTTTTACAGGATCCTTTTTTCGGAATTTTGGACGTATGCCTTTCGAGAACAAAGAGCTTTTGCGCCAGGCCTACATTGTGGGTTTCCGTTCGCTGGGGCTGGTGGCCATTACAGGGTTCATCATGGGTATGGTTTTGACCCTGCAGTCCAGGCCGGTACTTGCAGAATTTGGTGCGGAATCGTGGTTGCCTGGTATGGTGGCTGTTTCCATTATAATGGAAATAGGGCCTGTGATAACCGCTTTAATATTTGCAGGCAAGGTTGGTAGCAGCATAGGTGCAGAATTAGGATCCATGCGGGTAACTGAGCAGATTGATGCCATGGAGGTTTCAGGCACTAACCCAATGAAGTTTATTGTGGTTACACGCGTTATTTCCACCACTCTGATGCTTCCAATACTGGTGTTTTTTGCTGATGCACTGGCCCTTTATGGATCTTATCTGGCAGTTAACATTAATGATGATGTTTCGCTGAAGCTGTTTTTTTATCAGGCATTTGATGCCTTATCCTTCAGGGATATTATACCTGCAACCATTAAAACGTTCTTCTTTGGCTTTGCCGTGGGTATTATCGGGTGTTTTAAAGGCTATTATTCAAATTCAGGAACAGAAGGGGTGGGAATGTCTGCAAACTCTGCAGTAGTTGCCTCATCTCTGGCAATTTTTATTATAGATTTACTTGCTGTGCAAATAACCAGTTTAATTGGTGTAATATTTTAAAATAGTGGATATAGATCAGTTTTTAAATAAGGAATTTGAAGATGGTGATGATCTTATTGTAGTAGATCACCTTAAAAAGGCTTTTGGATCAAATGTCGTGCTTAAAGACATCAATTTAAAAGTTAAAAAGAGCCAGAATCTTGTGGTGCTTGGAAAATCAGGTATTGGTAAATCTGTGTTGATAAAGTGCATTGTTGGCCTGTATTCCATAACATCGGGCAGAGCGTTTGTACTGGGTGAAGAGGTCTCAACACTTGAAGAAGATGAAATTAATACTTTGCGCAAGCGCATCGGTTACCTGTTTCAGGGTGGTGCACTTTACGATTCGATGACGGTGCGTGAAAACCTGGCCTTCCCGGTAAGGCGAACCCTTTTTTCAAAAAATTCTGATGAAGTGGAGGCAATGGTAGTGGATGTACTCAAAAGTGTTGGCCTTGAAAAGTCGATTGATAAAGTACCCTCGGAATTATCGGGTGGGATGAAGAAACGGGTGGGGCTGGCACGAACACTTATTTTGAAACCTGACATTATATTGTATGATGAACCTACTACCGGACTTGATCCTGTAACCGGCCAGGAGATCAGTGAGCTGATGCTGGACATTAAAGAGAAGTATGATACAACTTCCATCACCATTACACATGACATGAAGTGTGCAAGAATGACGGCAAACCATATCATGATTATCCGTGATGGTGTTATTTCGGCACAAGGCTCATACGACGAACTAAGTAATTCAGATGATGCAGAAATAAGGGCTTACTTTACATAGAATACTATCAGAACATCATAAAATAAAATATATAAAACCTTATACTCATGAAGATAATAACCGAAAAAGAACATTTATAATGAAGAAGAGTTTGCTTTGTATTTCTGCAGTCGATTTAGGCGATAGTATGAATACAAGAACTCATAAATATATCTTAAAGAATTTAACCATATGAAACAAAGAAAAGTACACAATATTAAACTTGGCCTTTTTATCACACTTGGCATCGTGTTTTTTGCCTTTGTAGTATATTTCCTGGGCAAGGAACGTAACCTTTTTGGCAGTACCATGAAGGTTTATGCTGTTTTTTCTGATGTAAAAGGTTTGCAGGTTGGGAATAATGTCCGGTTTTCAGGCATAAACATTGGAACTATATCCGATATTGAAATCCTTACAGATACCACGGTAAAAGTAGAGCTTTCCATTGACAGCGATCTGCAACAGTTTATCAAAGAAACCTCCCAGGCAAGCATTGGAACCGAAGGATTAATGGGTAATAAGCTGGTACTGATTTCGCCGGGGAAGAACATTTCCGAAGCTATAAAGCCCGGGGAGGTGCTCCCCACCACACAATCGGTTGAGTTAAATGATATATTTAATGAGGTGGAAAATGCAGCCAAAAATATCTCTGATTTGTCTGAAGGATTATACCAGATTACTAAAAAGATAAACAGGGGCGACGGAATGTTTGGCACATTATTTAACGATACCATTATTGCAGAAGAGTTGCGAAGTGTAATACGCGATGCCAATGTTGCCATGAATGATTTTAACCGGATTACAGAAAAAATAAATACGGGTGAAGGTGATCTGGGGCGGCTCGTAAATGACACTACCATAACGGCAGAAATCGTAAAAACCACAGATAACATCAATGATATAACTGTTAAGCTTGAATCGGTATCTGCAAAACTTAATACCATAGCAGAAATGGCTGCCAGTGGTGATGGAACGGTTCACAAATTGTTAGCAGATAGCACCTTCGCTGACAGCATCAGCGTTACATTAAACAATTTAAATAAAGGGATTGTTGAAATAACAGAAACGTCTGAAGAGATTAAAAAAAGTTGGTTAATCAACCTATTTAAATAACATAATTCAAAACAAAAATTTATTTCTATGTCAGATTATCATGAACCAATTAATGAACTCAGTGCTGAGACACGTAACTATGTAAGGGCTTTAAACAGTCTCAAAGAAGAGATTGAAGCTGTTGACTGGTACCAGCAACGTGTAGATGCTTCAAGTGATGAAGCATTAAAATCTATCCTGGCGCATAACCGCGATGAGGAAATAGAGCATGCCTGCATGACTCTTGAATGGTTACGACGTAATATGCCAGGTTGGGATGAAGAGTTACGGAATTATTTGTTTACTGAAGGCGATATTGCTCATGCCGAAGAGGAACATGAAGAGGATGATGACGATGCATCCAAAGATAATGGTAGCCTTGGCATTGGCAAGTAAATACATTTTTTAAATCATAAAAAAGATTAGTACAATATGGATATTTTCAAAAGAAGTTTAGCTCCCATAACGGCAAAAGCCTGGGAAGAAATAAACGACACTGCAATAGATATTATTAAACCCACACTTACAGGACGCCAGTTTGTAGATGTTAAAGGCCCTCATGGATTGAGTTTTGCCTCTGTACCTATGGGCAAATTAAGTTTACCTGATAAACAGCAAGGTGACGTAAAATATGGAATACACCAGGTTTCCCCATTAGTTGAACCCAGAATACAGTTTAAACTCAATACATGGGAATTAGACAATATTGAACGCGGCAGCAAGGACCCTGAACTTGAACCACTTGAAGAAGCTGCCCGCAAAATTGCGAAATTTGAGGAGAATGCCATCTATTATGGTATAGCCCATATCAATGGTTTAAAGAAAGCAACAGAGCATCCTGAACTTGCATTTACTGATGTAGCAGAAGAATTTGCTGCTACTGTTAGCGAAGGTATTATAAACTTTAAAAATGCCGGTGTAGAAGGTCCTTACACGCTTGTGGTAAACAGCGAAACCTATAAAAGAATTTCAGGAAATATGCGTGGATATCCGATTTTGAAACAATTGGAAAATTTATTATCCGGGAAGGTTATTCTAAATACAAACATTCAGGAGAACTTCCTTATCAGTGAAAGGGGAGGAGATTTTGAATTAACGCTGGGGCAGGATTTCTCCATTGGTTATGAGGCCCATAATATAAATGAAATTGTATTATTTATTACGGAATCATTCACCTTTAGGGTAATTGACCCGAATGCGGTAATTGTAATAAAATAAGTCTGGTTTACTTAATCTTTTATACTGGCTTTGTCTAATTCTTCTTTTAGGCTGGCCAGTATTTTCTTTGATACAGGTTCTATCTTTTCTAAGATGTTTTTAATTTCTGTGTATTCCTTATCCTTGAGCGCAAGCGTTTCAATCTGAAAATAAAAGCGGGCCAGATTATGCATGTGCAAGTGCCGGTGCATGGTTTTTAATTTATGTGCCTGTTCTCCTGCCATATTCCATTCTTTATTTTCAATGGCATGCTGCAGTTCTTTGTTCCCGGTTTCGGCATTTTCGATAAATGTTCCCAGCATTTTTAAGTAGAAACCCTGGTCTCCGCCGGTGGCGTGTTTAAGTTCCTCAAGGTCATACGTTTCATCAAGTTTCTCCCCTTCCTCTTCTTCAACATTAGAAGGGTCAATGCCTATCGGTGCCCATGCAGTATCCTGAATTTCGTTGTCAATCCCCAAATGATAACATAGCATGTTGTAAATATCTTTTTCTTTGAAGGGCTTCTCAATATACCCGGAAATACCAAAACGGGTAAATTTGTTTACGTCATCTTGCATTACATCTGCAGTAAAGGCAATTATTACTGCTGGCTCCAGGTTATTATCTATTTCCCATTGCCGCATGGCACTGGCAACATCATAACCACTCATTTCAGGCATGTGAATGTCCAGCAGTACCACATCAAAATGCTTTTGCTTAAATTTCTCCATTGCAGCTAAGGGCAAGAGCACCATATCCGTTTCAATATCAAAATTTTGCAAAACCTTCTGGCTTAAAGTAGCATTTATTTCATCATCATCCACAACCAGGGCGGTAATATGCTTTAGCATTTGCATATTACCCGGGGCTTTAGGTTTCTTTTCTTTAAGATATTCCTCTTCAGAAATTTTCTCAAACGGAAGGGTAATGATAAATGTAGAGCCTTTTTCAGGGATACTTTTTACTTTAATGCTGCCTCCCATCAGTTCTGCCAGCTTTTGGCTGATGGTAAGTCCCAGGCCTGTACCTCCGTATTTGCGTGTGGCAGTAATGTCAATCTGATTAAATTCTGCAAAAATCTGGTTAATTTTCTCATCAGGAATTCCCATGCCACTATCGCGAATGAGAAATTCCATTAACACTTTACCAGGTACGGGTTCTTTAAATCTACAAAATACACCCACAGAGCCTTTTGAAGTAAATTTTATGGCATTGCTGATAACATTTGTAAGTATTTGCCTGGCGTGAATATAATCACCTGAAACCCACAATTCTCTCACGTCCGGACAATGAATAAAAAAGTTAATACCTTTTGCTTGTGCATTAAATTTCAGTGAATGATGAATGGTATGCATCAATTCAGACAGGTTAAATGCCTTATTCTCTATGTTAATCTGCCCTGCCTGTATTTTGGAAAGGGTAAGGATTTTATCTATTACTTTTAACAAATGGTTTGAAGCCGATTCTACCACTGCTATATGATTTCTCTGCTCCGGGTTTAAATCAGATTTTGCCAGCAAATCATTAAAGCCTATAATGGTGGTTAAAGGTGTACGGATTTCATGGCTCATGGTTGCCAGAAAATTGCTTTTCAATACTGATGCCTGTTCAGCTTCCTGCCGTGCCTTTATAAGCTCTGTCTGATAATTTCTGCTTTTAAATATATCTTTAAAAATCAGCCACAACAATACGGAGATAAGAATTAGATTTAACCCAATTATAATGCTGAGGGTTGTGATCGACTTGCGTGCTATGCTGCCTGCTCTTTCTTTATGTTTTTCACGGTTAATAATTTCCTCGAAAAGCAAAGTGTTGGCAATTGTCCTTATTTCATGCGAAATGGCATTATCTTTTTCAAAAAGGCGGGAAACAAAATCCACAGAACGCAGATCATCTTGTGCCATGGAATCCGGGAACCCTACGATCATGTCAATAACATCGTCCAGTGTGAGTTCCGTTTCTTCTGTTACATTTAATTCTGTAAACTCTTCAAAACTGCTCTTTTTCTCACTAAAAAGCTTTATAATTCTGTTATATAAATTTTCCTGCTCGTTAATTTTTTCATTTTGATTTGCTATCCTTTTTTTCTTTCGCTTCCGGAATTCTTTTTTTATGGTATCGTAAAAAAGCTTGTTCAATTTTTTATTATCGACCTCTACAAGCAGGGTCATAATATCTTTCTTCAGGCTGTACAGGTATAATATTGAATCAGTTCTTGTTTCATACTCATCCAGTGAAGCTGTGAGTGAATCTATCTTCCGTAATTTTGGTTCAACCGAATCAGGATAAGTATAATATGGAAAAAGATAATCAGGGTCATCTGTATTTAGATACAAAAGTACACCCCGTTCAATATGTGAAATATCGGAGATAACCTGCTGCAAGGTTACCACAAGCTCATTAGGATTTGCAAGCTCATGGGTGTTGGTTTTTAGGCGGGTAAGATTTTGAAAGGAGTAAATGCCAATAAAAATCAGTACGATAAACGAAACTCCGAATCCTAAAACAACTTTCCTTCCTATTTTCTGAATTAACTTTTTCGGATTCAACATATGATTATTTTCTACACAATTTTTTGTGTAATAAGTAGTGAATTCTTATAAGCAAATAAAATGCCGAAAATGTTAACATTTCCGGCATTCCGATAAATAATCATATCCTTTTTATGGTGCGGTACGCAAAGTAATTTAGTTTCGTTGTGGATTACCTTTTCCACGCCCACCCCGTAATTGCCTGAGCAGGTAGTTTTTAAATTTCATCTCTGCATGGTAGAGCTTTATAATTTTGGCTGGGGGAAGAATATCTTTTAACTTTTCATGAAAATCTGCCTTTAATTGAGCTTCTTCCAATTCTAAAACAATCAATCTGTCACCCAGTTCCTCTGCCTCTTTGGATGACAAATTTGCCTGATTTTGCATGTAATACCTGTTTTGTGTTCGTTTTTCATCGTTCAACCGATCTACCCGGTTTTGAAAATCGTTATACACAGGCCAGAAAACCTGTGCTTCTTCAGGCAATAATTCCATTTCTCTCGTTAGAAATGCGATTTTTTCACTTTTTATTAGCTCTCTTTTATCTTCGAAACCCCTTCCCTGACCATATACAATGGTATTAAAAAAGACCAGTCCGGAGATTAATATTATATTTTTATATAAATTTTTCATTAGATTGAGATTTCGTTAAACATTTGTTTTTCAGTAAGATGCATTTTCAGGTTTTAAAAATATTTAGAATTCATCCGCAATACTTGTAATATCTATATCTGCATCTATGAGGTAGTCGATTATTTCTTCGGAATATGCAGAGTTAATTTCTTCCGTTTCATCAAAGGCCTCTAATACTTCTTCATCCATGGCTTCAAGCAATGCATAATTGTCAATCATATCCGGCTGTTCTTCCAGTACTTCGGCAACAGTAGATTGATTTATTCCTGTGGGCGCATTGCTATCAGTGATTAACTTAATAGAAAAATAGCCCAAAAGCACCAAAAATAAGAAGGAAGCAGCAAGGCTCAGCTGTGGTTTAAATACTTTCCATACAGAAGGATTTTCTGCAATTTTCTTTTTATTTTCTATCTGCTCACGAATTTTTAATGGAAGTTCCTCAAAGTAGTTTTCGGGCACTTTAAAGGGTGAATTTTCCCCCTCATTTTTCCATATATCATGTTCATTTTTTTCCATAATCATCTTTATCTAAAACTTTGACTCTGATTATCAAGAAAGGTTTAATCCACATCAAAATATTTTTCTATTTTCTTTTGTGCATGATGGTAGGAAGCTTTTAAAGCACCTACGGAGGTGTCAAGAACCTGTGAAATTTCTTCATACTTCATTTCATCAAAATATTTCATGTTAAACACTATTCTTTGTTTTTCTGGCAAAGAAAGCAATGCTTTTTGAAATTTTTTCTGTATTTCGTTACCGTCGAACCATGGATCTGTTTCCAGCTCCTTGCCGAGTTTTTCTTCCATGTCAACCAAAGGTAAGAGAAATTTGTTCTTTTTCTTTCTTAAAAATCCGAGGGCTTCATTTGTGGCAATGCGGTACAACCAAGTAAAAAGACCACTTTCGCCGCGAAATGTATCAATCTTCTCCCACACTTTTAATAAAGTATTTTGTAATACATCATCTGCATCGGCATGGTTTATAACAATGCGCCGGATATGCCAGTAAAGTTTTTCCTGGTATGTCTTTATCAGCAAGTCAAAACCAAAATTCCTGTTTTCTTTGTCCTTGATAAATTGCAGGAGCTCTTTATCAGTATATGATGGCATAAAAGCTGTGTCTTTACATTTTATTCAACCCATTTCAAAGGTAACTGCTTTTTCTTATAATAAGTTACCTGAAAGATTACCTGTATCTGATTAGATGAAAAAAGTTAACAATGGTTTAATGGATTAATAAAATTCCACAGAAATAGCACCACCGGGTAATACTTTAAAGGAACGGGTAATGGTATAAATAGATTGTCGGGCATTAAGGGATCGGAATACGGCTTTATAACTGCCAGGTTGAAGTACAAGGGCTTCTGTGCGGGAATTTACATCTAAATTATATACCCATTCCATTTTTCCGCCCCGCATTACGTAGAGGCTGCCAAATCCGGTTGCGGCCTTGATAAAAGTAACCAGTCCTGGACGGGGAATTTCAACTGTTGTTGTCTCGCTTTGGTTTATGTTTATTCCATTGATGTTTAAGCGGGGAATAGTGGGTATTTCAAGGTCGTATTTACCGGTAATATACCTCTCTGACTGGCTGATTGATTGCATATTCAGGGTTTCCATCTCCCCTGCTTTACGCACGATGTACTGCATGCCCCGGTACTGGTTATCGCCAACTTTTACCACCAGGGTACCCTGTGGTACATCGGCAGCAAAAATGGTGTGCTTGCCCGGTACTACTTTGGCATTTTCAATTGTCACCTTAGGTATGGTTTGAACTTCAATACGGTAGGTAACCAATGGATCAAGAACAAGGGTATCAGGCTTTCCCCTGTGATTTATGGTATGGTAGAAGTTATGCTTTATTTTATCAGAAAACTGATCATAAAAAATCATGTTCACGTTAGTTTCTGTGGGTAATCCGTTATCGTCCAGAAGGTTTACCTGGGCGGTTGTGGAGTTGAGTGCCTGGGAAATCACCACATTTAGAATTTCCTCGAATTTCTCTTCCCTTTCAGCATTGTAGTAATTTCCTATGCAGTCAAAGGCATCACGGAAATCTTCGTCCATGCCAATGCCAATAACAAAAGGCTTCAGTACAATACCTTTTTTCTGCAGGGCATAAGAAACCTCACAGGGGTCACCATCGCATGCTTCTATTCCATCTGTAATAAGGATGATGATATTCCGGCAGTTTTCGCAGGGTCCGAAATCATTTGCAGATAGCGTAAGTGAATTTGCAATAGGTGTGGTGCCGCGCGGTTTGAGGAAGTGTAGTTTTTGCCTGATCTGGCTTGGGGCGCTTTTGCTGAAAGGGACTTCCAGACGTGTATCAGAGCAATCCTGCGGGGGAACCGGACTTTGATGACCGTACACGCGCAAAGCAAGTTCAATACCATCGAGCTGCTCAAGACTGTCTACCATTCGAATAAGAATTTCACGGGCAATCTTTATCTTGCTGTCTTTCTCCCATTGGCCGGCCATGCTTTGGGAAGCATCAAAGACAAAAAGGATACGCGTGGTATGGTCGGGGGAGGTAAGGCTGACTTGTGAATACAGGGGCAGGCAAAGAAGGATGGAAAATGTAAAAATAGTTAGCAGGTGCCTGATGTATGGTAAAGCTTTTCTCATTTGCATAGTTCTCGGTAAAAAAGGAATGGTGAACACATGCTTAAAACGTACGCTGAACGAATTAAGTATTTCAGGTAAATTTATGAATTAAATTTCTATTTTCAGGATAAACAGCTAATAGTTCTTCGCGGGTTACGAATTCAAAATCATTAAAATCAAACCCGGGAGAAACCATGCATCCGGCAAGGAAATATCCATGGTTATTTTCCACTTCTGCTCCAAAAATAGTTCCTGCAGGTAAAACAACCTGATAAGAGCCACTATTTTCCACCGCTCCCAATCGTATTTTTCGGTATCCAGAATCCTGAAAAAAACAATGAATTATTGCTGAATCCCCTGAATGATGGTACCAGATTTCATCAGAAGTAAGCCTGTGAAATTTTGATAGCTGAGAATCATGCAGCAGATAATAAATACTGGTGGCAAGATTACGGTTTCCATTCACAGAATCCAGGCGAAGAGGATGTCTGTAATTTTCCCTGTAATATCCCCCTTCGGGATGAGGCTTTAGATCAAGTTCCTCAATAATTTTAGCAACATTTACCATACATTATTTTACACCTTTTTTTACAAGATATCTTCCCAGTCTGGCATCTACCTCCTGAATATGATTTAGTAGCCAATCGCGCAGAAAATTTACCACTTCTATGGTAACTTTTGCATTCCCTTTGTTAAAATCTGCCCGAAATGCACTTACTTTTTCTATAAACAATTCATGCTCTTTTTTATGCTGGACAAATTCAGGATAATCGAGCATGCGCATTTTAACTTCTTCTGTGCGAAAGTGCGTGCTGGTATAATCAGAGAGTTCATCAATAATTTCGGACATAATATTTTTTCCCTTTCCCACACTCATGGCAGAATATAAACTGTTCAAAAGGGCCACAAGGCGTTTGTGCTGGTTGTCAATTTCCGGAATATTAATAGAATAATTATCAATCCATCGAATAATTTCCATATACCAATTTGAATTTCATGAATAATAATAACTTTTTCTGCACTATTTCTACGCAAGCCTTTAAGCAGTGTTACAGGGCAGGGGGTAAATAAAAAAGAAGCAGTGGCTGAATTTAAATATTCTCACCTGCTGCTTCTTTATTTTATTTAAGCTTAAATGCTATTTTCCGAGATATTCAAGCACTTTGTTGTAAACATTTTCACCCGTATAGCCTAATTTTTCATCAAGCACTTTGGCCGGTGCAGAATAACCAAAATGATCCAGACCAACTACTTTTCCGGATGGGCCTACAAGCCCGGCAAGAGTTACAGGAAGACCTGCAGTAAGACCGAATACCGGAACTCCACCAGGAATTACCTCCTGCTGGTATTCCGGGGATTGATTTCTAAACAAGCCTTCAGAGATAGCACTTACAATACGAATTTTTAAATTTTTCTCTGACTCTAATTTTTGAGCCCCGTCTAATAAAGTAGAGACTTCAGAACCACTGGCTACAAGAATTACATCTGGAGTTCCTTCACAATCTTTTACAACGTAGGCACCCTTTGAAGCTTTCAGGGCATCTTTAAACCTTGTTGAACCGGGCATGGCAGGGACATCTTTTATGCCCTGGCGGGAAAGAAGTAATCCCGTAGGTGTTTTCTTGTTTTCCAGTGCCATTTTCCAGGCAACGGTAGTTTCAAGT
Source organism: Bacteroidales bacterium (assembly GCA_041641575.1). Taxonomy (GTDB): domain Bacteria; phylum Bacteroidota; class Bacteroidia; order Bacteroidales; family JBEPYD01; genus JBEPYD01. Next base: position 15,462 of record JBEPYD010000003.1, on the reverse strand, counting down.
GCATCGGCAGGCCTTAATACCAGCATGCTGCTGTCTCCTGCATGGTTTTTTAAATGCTCCAGTAATCTTATTTGTGCTTCCTGTTCTACAGGCTGATGCGTAGGGCCGTCTTCCCCAACACGGAAGGCATCATGTGTCCAGATATATTTTACCGGCAGTTGCATAAGTGCTGAAAGACGAACGGCAGGCTTCATGTAATCGGAGAAAACGAAGAAGGTTCCAACCGCCGGAATAATTCCGCCATGGAGCGCCATACCATTGGCTATGGCTGCCATTGTGAGCTCGCTTACACCTGCCTGTAAAAATGCACCACTAAAATCACCTTTTACAAAGGCTTTTGTATTTTTCAGAAAGCCATCTGTTTTATCGCTGTTTGAGAGGTCAGCTGAGGCTACTACCATATTCTCAACAGATTTGGCAAAATGGCCCAGTGCTACTCCAGACGCTGCGCGCGTGGCTACATTTTCTTTTTGAATGATGGCTTCAAAATCAATCTCAGGTGTTTCCAGGTTCAGGAATTGCTGCAGTTTTTTATTTAGCTCAGGGTTTTCACCCGCCCATTGTTCGTATTCATTTTGCTTTTCCTGTGCCTGTTTTTTCTTTTCTTCTAAAACCTTGGCATAATACTGCATTACTTCGTCAAAAATTACGAACGGATTTTCAGGATCGCCACCCAGATTCCGGATGGTTTTATCAAATGATGCGCCGGCGGCGCTTAAAGGCATGCCATGGGTAGATGTTTGGCTTTCAAAGCTTTCCCCTTCTTCTGTTACAGCACCCTTACCCATTACAGTTTTGCCAATTATGAGTGTAGGTTTGTCTTTTTCCGCATGGGCTTGTTTTAAGGCTTTTCTGATCTGTGAAGTATCATTTCCGTCTATGGTTATTACCTGCCAGCCCCATGCCTCGTATTTTTTTGCAGTATCTTCAAATGAAACAACATTTACACGGCTGGATAGCTGAATATCATTTGAATCATAAAACATGATAAGGTTGCTCAGGCCAAGAAACCCGGCAATACGACCAGCACCCTGTGAAATCTCTTCCTGAACCCCACCATCAGAAATAAAGGTATAGGTTTTATGTTCCATCCATGAGCCAAATCTTTCTGTAAGAAATCTTTCTGCAATTGCAGCTCCAACAGCCATGGTGTGTCCCTGCCCAAGAGGGCCTGAAGTGTTTTCCACGCCTCTTTCTGTATCCAGTTCAGGATGGCCGGGGGTAACGCTTCCCCACTGGCGGAAGTTCCTGATATCATCCATGCTGAATTTGCCTATCAGGCTTAGGATTGAATAGAGCATGGGCGACATGTGTCCAGGATCAAGGAAAAATCGATCGCGGAGGAACCATGACATATCATCCGGATTGAATTGCAGAAATTCAGAATATAAGATATTCACAAAATCAGCCCCACCCATGGCACCTCCAGGATGTCCGGATTTGGCTTTTTCAACCATTGCTGCTGATAAAATTCGGATATTGTCCGACGCTTTATGTATTACTTTGTCCTCCATGAATCAAAAAAATTAGTAATTAATAAAATATATAATCAATGTGTAGACTTAAAAAAAATGTATAATTATTACTGTTCTTACTTTTTGTATTTTGAACAATAAGTAAAAATAAACACAAAGATAAAACATTAATTAAAACAGGGGAATTATTCGGAAAAATCAGGTTTAATTCCGATCACCATAATATCATCTACCTGCTCAAAGCCTTTGCTCCAATTGTTAAAGGTATCGATAAGAATATTTTTTTGCTGGCTCATCTCCATTTTATGGATGGCCAACAGCAGGTGTCTGAAACGGCGGTATTTAAACTTTTTACCTTCAGGACCGCCAAACTGGTCAGCATACCCATCGGTAAAGATATAGATCATATCCTGTGGGGTTAACTCGTACCTGTGTGTATGGAAAATCTGCTCTTCTCCCTCTTCATGTTCATCAAGTCCAATGGAGTAGCGGTCGCCTTTTATTTCAATAATACGATCGTCGCGCACCAAATACATTGGATTAAAAGCCCCTGCAAACTCCACAACACTTTTTTGCCTGTCAATAACACACAGGGCAATGTCCATTCCATCGCGCAGGGTTACGTTTTCAACATCGCCAAAAATTTCGGCAAAATCAGAATTTAGTTCCTGCAATATATTTGCGGGTTCCTGAATACCCTCGGTATGGGTTATCTTTCTGAAAAGTTCAAAGCCGATAATTGACATAAATGCACCAGGCACTCCATGTCCGGTGCAATCAACAGCTGCCACAAATACTTTATGGCCGGATTTATAAATCCAGAAAAAATCACCACTTACAATATCTTTTGGCTGATGGAGAATAAAAGATTTTGGCAGGTATTTATCAAACAAGTTTTCATTCGGCATCATCGCCTCCTGAATCCTTTTTGCATAATTGATGCTGTCGGTAATATTTTTATTTTTTCTTGTGAGCAATTCTTTCTGTTCAGCAAGAAGATGTGATGTTTTCTCCTGAATTCTCAGTAGCCGTTTCATTCTGCTCATTGTTCGCGTTCTGAAGTAAATGATAAGCAAAAGCAGAATTAACCCGGTAATGAAATAAATGGCATACGCCAGGTTGGTTTTCCAGTATGGCGCCTGAACAGTTATGTGCAGGGTAGTACCTGTTTTATTCCATACCCTGTCGTTATTGGAACCACGCACAGTGAAAATATAATCGCCTGGGGGAAGGCTTGAAAAAGTCGCAGAATTTTTAGTTTCTATATTTATCCATTTCGGGTTCTCTCCGGGTCTTGTCAGGCTATATTCAAAACGGTTTTTCTTTGGATTGGTAAAATCAAGCGCAGCAAAATCAATAATGAAAAGCGAAACGTCTGGTGGTATCACCAGTTGTTGTTGGTGCAATTTTATCTCATAAGCACCTTTACCATTAATTACTTTAACTGATGAAATAACCACGGGTGGAATAAAAGTATTTTTATGAATAGATGAAGGGGAGAAACTGTTAAAGCCAGATATGCCTCCAAAAAACAGCTCGCCTGAGGGACTTTTGTAGGCAGCACCCAGATTAAATTCCTGGTTTTGCAGTCCATCTGTTATTTCATAATTGCGGAATTTTTCAGCTACAGGATCAAAGCGTGAAAGCCCCATATTTGTGCTTATCCATAAAAAGCCCTGGTCATCTTCAATTATATTGTAAATGAGATTATTCGGAAGCCCGTCTTTTTCTGAGAATACGGTGAAAGTGCCAGTATCAGGATTGTATTTATTCAGGCCCGAAGCTGTTCCTGCCCAAATCATTTCGCGCGAATCCTGAAAAATGGTATACACTGAATTGTTGCTTATTTGTCCGTCAGCAGCGTTTGAATTGTAATAATGTGCAATACAGTTAAACGATTCTTCATCTAAAATAAATATACCGTTTTCTGATCCCAGCCAAATGGTGCTATCCTTAAGTTGAAAAATTGAATGTACAGTGTTTAAATCAACGGAATGCCCGTTATAATCTACTGAATAAATTGATTGAATACGCTCTGTACCAGGATTGAATATATGAAGCCCATTTTTTGAACCTATCAGATGTTTGTCTGAAAAACTTTCTATAATACTGTATATTCGGTTGTTAGCAAAAATATGGCAGGGGATTCCGGGATATCTTTCGCACAGACGCGTAAAACCTGTTGAATTTTTGTATTTGATATTTAAGCCATTATTTGTGCCTATCCAAATGTTTCCATCTTTATCTTCTTTAATTACGTGTATATTATTCTGTGAAATTCTCAGCTCCGGATCTTCAGCATCTGATGAATAAAGGATAGATTTACCGGTGTTACGGTTCAGAATATTCAATCCAAACCCCCAGGTTCCCACCCATAATAAACCATACTTATCCTCATAAATAGAGGCAATTAAATTGCTGCTTAATTGGTATTTCGAAACTGGCGATTTTTGAAACAGCTCAAAGGAAGGGCCTTTCATGTCGTGCTTCATAAGGCCATCAATGCCTCCAAACCATAAAACACGAGATGAGTCAAGGAGTAGTGATGATACTATTTCAGGTTTAAAATAGGCAGCATTATCGATTACACCTGTCAACTCTGAAGTGGTTTTATTTTTAATATCATACCTGATCATGCCTTTATCAGTACCCAGCCACAAGGTATTTTCATTCACCTGAAAGATTGTATTCACTGACGGACTGGTTTTTTCTTCTGATCTGTCATGTTTTTTTAAAGAGCCATCATTTTCATTAAATTTATAAAGTCCATCCGTTGTTCCAAACCAGATTATGCCTGCCGAATCTTCATGAAGGGCTTTAATCATAAATTTATTTTGGTTCTCTTTTTCGTAGTTTATAATACTTGAAAACAATCCGGTTTTTTTATCAAACAATTGTAATCCATCCCTGGTAGTGATCCAGTGACGACCTTTGCTATCGAGAAGTTGAAAAAAATATTCACGACCTACCAGAAAGTTTTCAGGATTATGGTGTGGAATATGATGTTTAAAAGTATTGTTTGCTGCATCAAATTCTTCAAGTGAATTAAGCGTTTGAACCCAAATAACACCATCTTCATCAATTAATATATCGTAAACCATATTAGAAGAAATGGTACGTTCATCACCGGGGTCATTCTCAAAATTGGTAAATGTTTCAGAAACAGGATCGAACTTGCTCAGCCCCTGATTTGTTGCAATCCATAGATTACCGAATAAATCTTCTTCAATGTCAAGAATAAAATTTGAAATCAGACTTGTGCTGTCAAATGGCTGGTTGCGATATATTTTAAAGGTATGGCCGTCATACCTGTTTAATCCATCCTGCGTTCCAACCCATAAATATCCACTGGAGTGCAGATAAATTTCAGTAACATGTATTTGAGAAAGGCCTTCGGTAAGTGCATATCGTTCAATAGGGATATATTGGGGATTGGCAACCAGTAGATTACCAATTCCAGTGAGTTGCAAAATGGCAACCACCACGATATTTTTCCAACGTTTTAGCACGCATGCTAATATAGCATTAAATCAAGAGTGTACAAAGATTTTCCGGGAAACATAAATCAAAGGAAAGGGTAATAAAAATCATCCTTTTCGGAAAGCAGAATTGCCTTTACCTAAAGGTAAGTAAGTTAGAGAAGGAGAGGGGGTAAACGGGCCTAAATTAAAATGTTCCCATTTGGCATCTATTTCTTTTATGGTTTCCGGATTTGAGAGCAAAATATTGGGCCAGTACCGTCCGAATTTTTCAATTTCTTTTGCTTTACTTGTAGCATCAACATAAAGAAGAGATGCTTCAGAATTATCATTCTTCCAGATTTGAAAATCTCTTTTGGGATCGATGTTGGCAAGGGTTAGCCATGCTAATGTAGAAATATTTGAGAGGGGAACTTCCGAATCCAGGGCAATAATGATTTTTAATCCAAAAAAATGTTCATTTTCTGAAAGTGCGTTACGTAATTCCCCGGATTTAAATTTTTCTTTATCAATCGCTAAAGGTAATATTCTGTACCCATTTTTAATCAGATCTGCGTTGACTGCTGATACTTCTTTATGTGAATCCATGAATTTTTCAACCGCAGCAAATAATTCTTTCTCGCGAAGAGGAAATATATTGTTGTTTCGAAATTCCTCAGGAGCGGGATGTGTGGCATTTATCCCTGCTTTTGAGCCATAACCAGTGGCAGGGGTTGCATGGTCAAGTACATCGGCAGGACCACCCGAAAAGCTGAGATCTGTATCCGGATTAAAATATTCCAGTATTTCCCGGGCCAGTACACCATAGTTTTTTACATCATGATCTTCATCAACGACAACCATGATTTTGTTAAACATCATTTGTCCTGCTCCCCACAATGTATTCATTATTTTTTCCGCCTGGCCTGGATAAGATTTTTTGAGTCTTATAAGCGTCAGATTATGTGCCACGCCTTCAAAGGGCAGGTGCATATCCAGTATTTCAGGAGCCATGGAAAATTTTATCGGATTTAAAAATATCTTTTCCGTAGCTTTTCCTATATAAGCATCCTCCTGTGGTGGGATACCTACAATAGTAGCAGGGTAAACTGCATTATCGCGATGTGTTATACAGGTAACATGGAAGTTTGGATAAAGGTCGGGAAGGCTGTAAAAACCTGTATGATCGCCAAAGGGGCCTTCTGTAACCATTTCTTCTTCAGGATCTACATATCCTTCTATGATGAAATCGGCATCAGCAGGCACCATCAAATCCTGGGTAATTGCCGGTACCAGTGCTACTTTCTTTTTCCGTAAAAATCCGGCAAGAATAAATTCATCAATGTTTTCGGGCAGTGGAGCGGTAGCTGCATAAATATGAGCCGGATCACCACCAAGGGCCACTGCTATCGGCATATTTTTTCCTGTTTCTTTCCACGCCTGGTAATGATTTGCGCCTGTTTTGTGTCTGTGCCAGTGCATACCGGTTGTATTGTTGTTAAAAACCTGCATGCGATACATGCCAATATTACGCATATTGGTTTCCGGATGTTTTGTAATTACCATCGGGAGCGTAATGAATGGCCCGCCATCATGCGGCCAGCATTGCATAACCGGTAATTTGGATAAATCTGGTGCATGGATGATATTTTGCTGGCAGGCACCTTTGCGATTGCTGTTTGAAGGCATCCATGACGAAAACCTTTTCAGTTCAGGTAAAAACCGCAATTTATCAATTAGCGATACCCTTGGTGTGGAAATTTCCCGGAACAGATTTTCAATTTCAGCGCTTATTTCATCAATATCAGCAACACCCAGGGCCATGGCAATGCGCTTATCAGAACCAAAGGCATTGATGAGAAGTGGAAAATTGGTGCCGGTATTTTCAAACAGCAGTGCTTTGCCTCCTCCGGGTTTTTTTGATTCGCGGTCTACAACTTCTGTTATTTCCAAAACAGGATCAACAAACGTTTTGATGCGGACGAGCTCTCCCTCGTTTTCAAGGGCTGAAATGAATTCATTAATACCGTTAAATGCCATATTCTGATTTACTAAAGAGCGTGTATAAAAAGTAAAGATACAGCAATTCCTTTTGCTTTACACACTGTGGAAGTCTATCCAGGTTATTGATGGTTCTCTCTTACGGGTCAGTCAGGGTAGGAGGATAAAGGGATAACCTGTACAGATAATTTACACTTAGTATGATGAATTATTTTTTATGGCTCTTCATGGCAATCTTTTCTAACATATCTGTAGTCAGGGATTTTGGTCGTTCGAGAGGATATCCCAGCGCCCGGTCCCAAATGATGTTGGCCGTAATACCAATCGCACGTCCAATACCAAAAAGTACAGTGTAAAAATCATATTCTGTAACCCCATAATGCCATTGGATAACACCAGATTGTGCATCAACATTTGGCCAGGGGTTTTTGGCCTTACCCTGCTCTTTTAGAATTGGAGGCACTACTTTATAAAGCATGTCAACATATTTGAAAAGCTCATCTTCAGGTAAATGCCTAAGGCTAAATTCACGCTGAATGGTGTATCGCGGATCTGTTAACCGCAAAACGGCATGACCAAAACCCGGAATTACCTGGCCTGAGTTCAGCGTATCCCAAACAAACTGCTTCATTTCGTCCTCGTTGGGCAGATTATTACCCATTTTATTTTTTAAATCCTGCAGCCAGCGTAAAACTTCCTGGTTGGCCAAACCATGCAAGGGGCCTGCAAGCCCATTGATCATGGCAGAAATGGAAAGATAGACATCACTTAAAGAACTGGCTACCAGGTGGCCTGTATGCGCGCTCACATTTCCGCTTTCATGGTCGCTATGTATCATAAAATGCAACCGGGAAACATCGTCATAAGGCTTTTCAATTCCCATCATATGGGCAAAATTGGCACCAAAATCAAGGTTTGGGTTCGACTGGATTCTTTTTCCGCCTTTGTAAAGTTTGGAATAAATGTAGGTGGCAATTTCCGGAAGTTTTGCCAGAAGGTTTAAGGAATCTTCATACATAGGATCCCAGTAATCCAGCTTGTTCATGCCGGCATCGTACTTTTTAGAGAAAAAGGATTCACGATGCATGGTAAGAATAGCAGTAGAGAAAATAGCCATTGGGTGACTTGCTGAAGGAAATGCATCTATTACCTCGTAAACATATCTGGGTAAAATTCTGCGCTTTGAGAATTCATCAATTACCTCAGCCACTTCACTTTCTGATGGTATATCACCTGTTATCAGAAGATAAACGAGACCTTCTACATAGGGCATTTCAGCGCCAGGTGGTTTGGGTAACTTTTTAAATACTTCAGGAAGCGTATAGCCCCTGTAACGAATTCCCTCGTTAGGATCAAGGTATGAAATATCAGTAACAAGCGATTTTAACCCACGCATTCCGCCGATAATCTGCCCTATGGTAACTTGGTCCACAACAACATCAGAATATTCTTCGATTAGTCTACTGGTACGTGGACGCCATAGTTCAATCTTTTCTCTCAGCTTTTCTTTTAAAGTCGACATATTTAATCAGGTTTTATAGTTTTCAGAATTGTCCAGCAAGCTAACAATTGATTTAAAGAACAGGTTCATAAATATACTAAAATTTATGCATTTTTCTATGATATCTTCTTTCAAAAGCTTAATCCCTAAACCGGAATCTTAAATTTGAGTTTTTTACATCCGGGTTATGTATAAGCTGAAGTAATACAAAAATAATTGCCAGCATTAAGCAAATAAAAAAGGGTGCGATTTTGACGCACCCTTTACTGAACAAGAAAATAATCATTTACTGTTAGATTCCGTAACGGGCAACGCTTCCAAGTTCCTCTTCAATACGCAGCAGTTGGTTATATTTGGCCATTCTGTCTGAACGACTAAGCGACCCTGTTTTAATCTGACCGGAATTTGTAGCCACTGCAATATCGGCAATGGTAGCATCTTCTGTTTCTCCCGAACGGTGTGAAGTTACTGATGTAAATCCAGCCCTGTGTGCCATATCTATTGCATCAAGGGTTTCAGTAAGTGTACCAATCTGGTTTACTTTAATAAGAATGGAGTTGGCTGCGCCCATATCAATACCTTTTTTAAGGAATTCAACATTGGTAACAAACAGGTCATCACCAACCAACTGGCATTTGCTTCCTATTTTGTCAGTAAGTACTTTCCATCCTTCCCAATCGGCTTCGTCCATTCCATCTTCAATAGAGTCGATAGGGAATTTAGTGATCAGTTCTTCCATGTAAGCAGCTTGTTCCTGAGAATTTCTTTTAGCGCCTTTTTCACCTTCGAACAGGGTATAATCGTAAACGCCATCTTTGTAAAACTCAGATGCAGCGCAATCAAGTGCGATAGATACTTCACCACCCTCTTCTTTTCTTCCGGGCTTGTAACCTGCAGCTTTTACAGCTTTAATGATCGATTCCAAAGCATCTTCGGTACCATTAAGCTCGGGGGCAAAACCACCTTCATCGCCTACTGCTGTGCTTAAATTTCTGTCTTTAAGTACTTTTTTAAGAGAATGGAAAATTTCAGCACCCATTCTCAAACCTTCGCGGAAAGTTTTAGCACCAACGGGGCGAATCATAAATTCCTGGAAAGCGATGGGTGCATCGGAATGAGAACCACCGTTGATAATATTCATCATGGGTACGGGCAGAACCTTTGCATTTGTACCTCCAATATAGCGGTAAAGAGGCATGTCGTGGAACTGAGCAGCAGCTTTTGCCACAGCAAGAGAAACACCAAGCATAGCGTTTGCACCTAATTTGCTTTTTGTTTTTGTTCCATCAAGTTCAATCATTTTTTTGTCAATGGCTGTCTGGTCAAGGGCATTCATGCCAATGATTTCTTTTGAAATAATATCATTGATATTTTCAACAGCTTTAAGTACGCCTTTTCCAAGGTAACGGCCTTTGTCACCATCACGTAATTCAAGGGCTTCATTTTCACCAGTTGAGGCTCCTGAAGGCACAGCTGCACGACCCACAAAACCACTTGCAAGGGTTACTTCAACTTCAACTGTAGGGTTGCCGCGTGAATCAAGTATTTCACGACCATGGATGTCAATAATTTGTCCCATAACTTCTATTTTTTAAGGTTTATATAATTGTTCGGTTTTTTAACTATAAAAAAAGGGATATGGAAAACCAAAAACATTCCTTATCCCTTTTGCATGTATTATCACAAACAAGAAAATTATTCTTTTTTGTTATCGTCTTCTTTCTTTTCGTCCTCTTGCTTATTTTCGCCTTCGGCTTTATTTTCTTCTTGTTTAGCTTCCTCTTTTGGTTCTGCCGGAGTTTCCTCTGATTTTTTATCTTCGGTTGCAGGAGCTTCATTAGCTTCAGCCGCAATGGTTTCACCGGTCATTTCCTCCGAAGAAGTGTTTTTTTCTTCTGGTTTTTCCGCTGTTTTTGTATCAGTGGCTGCTGATGCTTCAGCTCCGGTAGATTTTTTCTTACCACCACGACGGCTTCTGCGTGTTGTTTTCTTTTGAGAATCTTCTTTTGCAGCCAGCAGGCTTTCGTTGTAATCCACGAGTTCTATAAAGCACATATCAGCGGCATCGCCTAAGCGAATTCCTGTTTTTAAGATACGTGTATATCCTCCGGGACGGTCAACAATTTTAGGGGCAACTTCTCTGAATAGTTCCGTAACAGCATCCTTGCTTTGAAGATAAGAGAAAACTGTTCTTCTTGAATGCGTGGAATCCTCTTTTGATTTTGTAATCAATGGTTCTACGTAAACACGCAATGCCTTGGCTTTTGCTGTAGTTGTACGAATTCTTTTATGCAAAATTAAGGAGGATGCCATATTTGCGAGCATAGCTCTGCGATGCCCGGTTTTTCTGCTTAAGTGATTTAATTTCTTCCTATGTCTCATCGCGGTTATTCCTTGTCTAATTTATATTTTGTGATATCCATTCCAAAATTCAGGTTTAGATTTTCCAAAAGCTCATCCAACTCCGTGAGAGACTTTTTTCCGAAATTTCTAAACTTAAGAAGGTCGTTTTTATTAAATTTAACCAAATCGCCCAATGTTTCAACCTCAGCAGCTTTCAAACAATTTAGTGCACGAACGGATAAATCCATATCTACCAGTTTGGTTTTTAAGAGCTGGCGCATGTGCAATACTTCTTCATCAAACTCTTCATTTGAAAATTTCTCGTCAGAATCAAGGGTAATCTTTTCATCTGAAAACAACATGAAGTGATAGATAAGTATTTTTGCAGCTTCTTTTAAGGCATCCTTGGGGTGGATGGAACCATCGGTTTTGATTTCAAAAATAAGCTTCTCGTAGTCGGTTTTCTGCTCCACACGATAATTTTCTACCGTAAATTTCACATTTTTTACCGGCGTAAAGGTTGCGTCCAAAGGAATAAGGCCAAATTCTGCATCCAGGGGCTTATTTTCTTCGCTGGGAACAAATCCACGACCTTTGTTTATGTTTACCTCCATTTGCAGCTTCACATCTGATTCGAGGTTGCATATTACCAGTTCCGGATTTAACACCTGAAAACCGGTTAGAAATTTGTTAAGATCTCCGGCTTTAAGTTGATCCTGTCCGGTAATAGAGAGATTTATTTTTTCATCTTCTACATCATCGATCAGTTTTTTGAAGCGAACCTGCTTTAAATTTAGTACTACCTCCGGTACATCCTCAATAACGCCTGTTATGGTAGAGAATTCATGTTCAACACCTTCAATTTTTACGGTAGTTATTGCATATCCTTCCAATGATGATAATAGAATTCTTCTGAGGGCATTACCTACAGTAATACCGTATCCAGGTTCTAGTGGTCTGAATTCAAAGCGACCCAGATTCTCATCTGAATCTAACATTATCACTTTGTCAGGCTTTTGAAAAGCTAATATTGCCATATCTGTTAGTTAATTTTTTACTTAGAATAAAGTTCAACAATGAGTTGCTCTTTAATGTTTTCAGGAATTTCATCTCGTTGCGGTGCATTCAAAAATTTTCCGGCCAGTTTATCCTGATCCCATTCCAGCCATGGAAATTTAGCATGGTTTTGAGATGCCAGTGATTCTGAAATAGCAATCAAGGATTTAGATTTATCGCGTACACCCACAATTTCACCGGGCCGAAGCTGGTACGAAGCAATATTTACAACATGACCATTAATGGTGATATGTCTGTGCGATACCAATTGTCTGGCTGCTGAACGGCTGGGAGCAATTCCCAGGCGGAAAACAACATTATCCAGTCTGGACTCGAGCAATTGAAGTAAAACCTCTCCGGTAACACCTTTACTGCTGGATGCTTTTTTGAAAAGATTCAAAAACTGGCGTTCCAACACACCATATGTATATTTTGCTTTCTGTTTTTCTTTCAGCTGAGTACCATATTCAGACTGTTTTTTTCTTTTTTTATTGATACCATGCTGCCCCGGAGGGTAGTTTTTCTTTTCAAATGCACGGTCGGGGCCGAAAATTGGATCCCCGAATTTTCTTGCAATTTTTGTTTTTGGTCCGGTATATCTTGCCATTTTATATTAAAGAATTATTTTCAATTATGAATGTTTGTTCGCTGTTCAATGTTATACTCTCCTGCGTGCAGGGGGTCTGCAGCCATTGTGTGGCAATGGTGTAACATCAACAATTTCAGTAACTTCAATGCCGGCGGTATGAATGGTACGGATGGCTGATTCACGACCTGATCCCGGACCTTTCACAAACACTTTCACTTTTCTTAAACCCAGGTCATAAGCAGTTTTTGAGCATTGCTCGGCTGCCATTTGGGCGGCATAAGGGGTGTTTTTCTTTGATCCTCTGAAACCCATTTTACCAGACGAAGCCCATGAAATTACCTGTCCTGAACTATTGGTCAGGGAAATAATTATATTATTAAATGAAGCATGAATGTGGGCCTGGCCAACTGCCTCTACTTTTACTACTCTTTTTTTAGATGATCCGGTTTTCTTTGCCATAATTATTTAGTACTTATTTAACAGCTTTCTTTTTGTTTGCAACGGTTTTCTTACGTCCTTTTCTGGTACGTGCATTGTTCTTGGTGCTTTGTCCGCGTACTGGCATGCCGATACGATGACGAATGCCACGGTATGAACCGATGTCCATCAGGCGTTTGATATTTAACTGAACGGAAGAACGGAGTTCACCTTCAACCTTATAGTTATCACCCAGTACGGTTCTTATTTTCGTGAGTTGATCATCTGTCCACTCACTTACCTTAACGCTATGGTCAATACCAGCCTCGTCAAGAATTTTTTCGGCAAGGCTTTTACCAATACCATAGATATAGGTAAGCCCGATAACGCCTCGTTTATTTTTTGGAAGGTCTACACCTGCTATACGTGCCATATATTTAAGCTATATTTAATTATTTCTGGTTAGTTCTTAATTATCCCTGGCGTTGTTTAAACTTGGGGTTCTTTTTGTTAATTACATACAAGCGTCCTTTTCTGCGTACTATTTTGCATTCGGAGCTCCTTTTCTTTACTGATGCTCTTACCTTCATTTTTTCACAATTTTTTATTTGTATCTAAATGTTATTCTTCCTTTTGTAAGGTCGTACGGAGACATTTCAACCTTAACCTTATCGCCGGGCAAGAGTTTAATGTAATGCATACGCATCTTACCCGATATATGAGCAGTTATAATATGCCCGTTTTCCAGTTCAACCCTGAACATAGCATTTGATAGTGCCTCGGTAATGGTTCCGTCTTGTTCGATTGAAGCTTGTTTTGCCATAAATAACTCCTATAATTTTACATTTAATAATGATTCGTACTCTGTATATTTTCTTAGTTCTTCTTCGATAAATTCAAATGAAGAAAGAATGTCTGCTTTGCCATTGTCAATGGCTATTGCAAGTTCGTAATGGCCGGAAGGTTTGTTATCTTTTGTTTGTACAGTCCAGCCATCTGATTTTTGTACTATATTTTTAACGCCCATATTGATCATTGGTTCAATACAGATGACCAATCCTTTTTTAAGTTTAACACCTGAACCCGGTCTGCCATAATTTGGCACCTCCGGCGGTTCATGCATTTTCTTACCTAATCCATGCCCTACCATCTCTCTTACTACTGAATATCCGCCTTGTTCAGCATGCTTTTGTATGGCATTGCTGATATCTCCCAGCCTGTTGCCTGCAATTGCCTGCGAAATACCTTTGAATAGTGATTCTTTGGTATTTATTAACAAAGCCATGGTTTCTTCACTGATGTTTCCAACAGGAAATGTGTATGCTGTGTCGCCATAAAATCCATTCATAATAACGCCGCAATCCACAGAAACAATATCGCCTTCTTTTAATACATAATCAGAAGGTATTCCGTGCACTACCTGGCTGTTAACCGAAGTACATAAGGTTTTTGGGAAACCATGGTATCCTAAAAAACCTGGAATGGCACCATTATCCCTGATGAATGTTTCTGCAACCCTGTCAAGTTCCAGGGTAGTTATTCCGGGTTTAATGGTTTTGGCGACTTCAGCAAGAGTTCTAGAAACCAGCAGGTTGCTTTTTCGTAGTAATTTTATCTCTTCTTCAGTCTTTAATATCATCAAAGAACGTATTTTTTATATCTTATATTGCTGCAGCACCACCCGCACGGCCTTTAATCCTTCCGGATTTCATCAGACCATCATAATGACGCATCAACAAATGACTTTCAATTTGTTGTAATGTATCCAACACAACACCAACCAAAATCAGCAGCGATGTACCGCCGTAGAACTGTGCAAACTGGTTGTTAACACCTGCAATCATGGCAAATGCTGGCAAAATTGCAACAATAGCCAAAAAGATAGAACCAGGCAGGGTTATTCTGGACATAATGGTATCTAAAAACTCAACGGTTCTTCTGCCTGGTTTTACACCAGGTATGAAACCACCGTTTTTCTTCATATCCTCTGCCATCTGCGTTGGATTAATTGTAATGGCAGTGTAGAAATATGTAAATAAAATAATAAGTATGGCAAAAGTAAGGTTGTACCAGAAACCTGTGAAATCAGAAAATGCGGCGGCAAATCCTGTAAGTGATTCAGATTCTGCAAACCCGGCAAGGGTTAGCGGTACAAACATAAGTGCCTGTGCAAAAATGATTGGCATTACGCCTGCTGCATTTACCTTTAAAGGGATAAACTGACGTACTCCGCCATATTGTTTGTTTCCAACAATACGTTTTGCATACTGCACCGGAATACGGCGTGTTCCCTGTACCAATAATATAGTAGCCATAAATACAACAAAGAGAATGACAAGTTCAATAAGGAAAGCTACAAGTCCGCCTCCTTCTTCCAAACGGGCAATGAATTCTGCAAACAGAGCGAAAGGTAGATTTGCAATGATACCAATCATAATGATTAACGATATACCATTTCCAATCCCTTTATCGGTAATCTTCTCACCCAGCCACATTACAAACATGGTACCCGAGGTTAAAATTATTACAGAAGATATGGTAAAGAAGGATCCTTTTAGTACGAAAGCAGAATCAGGTAACTGTGCATGCAAATTGGCCAGGTAACTGGGCGCCTGAAGCAAC
>JBEPYD010000002.1:0-2158 GCA_041641575.1 Bacteroidales bacterium | reverse complement strand
CAGCCGGGAGAATATTTAAAGGAGATGTTTGTAGCACCAAACAGGAAGTTATATGTAATGGCCAATACAAAGTTTGTAAATAATCAGCAACCATTGCTATACATCTATGATTTTGATGACAACGGATATTATACCAGTGAAGACCAGGTTGAGCAGTTGGAACCGATTGCCGATATAAGTCAGGCTAAAAATGTATTGTTTTTTAACACTCATTTTTGTTACGTACCGCAGGTTATGTCCACATTTCTGTCTGTTGCATCAAACGGAATCCCCTACTTCCCATACTACACCATGTTTAATACAACTGAGAGAAATTTGAATGAGGAGGAAGATGCAGGTCTTGTTGTTAAAATCGATCATACAGGATCTGTTACAACAAGGAGTATTGATCAGGCCGGAGAGATTATTTGTCCTGATGCAATAAATGAGAATACATCCTCAGGATATACCGGTAAGATTATTGTAAATGGCGAAAAAATAAACATTCTCAACTATGGAACCGGCTTTGATGATGTATTGGCCAATAATGACGAGCAGCATTTTCTGGATATAACTTATAATTCATTCTATGATCAAATATATGGGTATTATCACAAGGCATATTCGGAAGCAGGAAGCAGTTTCGATATCAATATACATGAAATAGACGAATCAGGCAATACTACGACAGAACCATTGCGTTCAATTCCCGGGCAAGCCGCGGGCATATTTTCAACCCCACTTAGTTCACGCTACCTGTATTTATATAATAAAATTGATAATCTGAAATTAGGAGACGAGCCGCAGAAACTGGTAAAGATCAATTTAGAAGACAATACAGTAACTTCAACTTCACTGCAAAATGTAACTACTTACCCTGATTACCAGACTTACCTGGGATTTTATCACAACATCATTCAACCTTATTTTGATCCTGTTGATTATAAAATGTATCTCCCTAACGGAGGACATAGCAATGTGAGTCGCTTAAGCTTCGTACTTGAAGAAGCGCTCCAGCTGCGCCCCGGCATCACATGGCTTTCTTTCCCGCGCCTGCCTCGGGGCGGTGAAAAGCCATCACCCGATGATGTGCTGCTGAATACGATTTGGCCCGGGTATAATTATGGAAGTGAACTCATTACAAACCGTAAAGATATACATATTAACAGTTTTTTCAATGGTTTAGGATGGTCTGACAATAAAATTAACCAAATTGTAAGCGATACAGGTTATATATTGAATTTCACAGATGACATAGCCAGAAGGATACTGCTGCGCGGAGAGATACCGGCACAGGGAAGCCAGCAGGCAATGATCAATCTTGATCACCGCTATGAAAACTGGGTGGGCTATTATTTACCCCAAACACAGAATGTTTTTGACATCATACCACAAGAGGTACTGGATGATTTCAAGCAAATCAAGCACCAGGACTGGTCGGTTTACAATACCCATCTTCCCAACCCTCCTCCTCCCGATGGGGATTGTCCCGCGGGTTGGAAATGCGGAGAAAACGTGAACCTGCAGGTAAAATACGGAGATATGCTGATCATTACAACCTATAATAATGATCATGAATTCCAATGGCTTCCCTATACCGATGAGGCAGAGGTACAAACAGCAGAAGCAACTTATTATACATACAGCGAACAAGTCGATTATGAACCTATTTTCATTGAACTTGATACCGCGGCCAATCCACTGGAGATAGGTGCTTTTGTTAACGATTCATGCATCGGAGCTGCTGCCATCGGGCAGGATGACAGCCTGGTGCAGCTCAGGGCATATACCGACAGTTCCAACATGGGTAATATCGTTTTTGAAGAGTATTATGGTTTGAAATCATCGCCTTCAAAAATCCGTGATTACCTGGTTGAGGACCCGCAAACAGGTGCTTTTAATAAAAGAAAAATACATACGGCAGAAAATCAGGATTATTATATGGTGTCCTTTCGCAAAGACAAGCAAAACCTCAACAGCAAACCCGGTGGACAAAATCCGGAACTGCAGTGCCGTCCCAATCCTGTTGCAGATATTTGCCATATCCAATATACCTTATTTAATAAAGGCTTCATCAGCATGAAAATTTATGATCTCTACGGACGCATGCAGCATGTTATTTATGAAGGTGATGCTGATGCTGGAAAGTATCAACTGCAATGGATACCAAAAAAT
Organism: Bacteroidales bacterium; assembly: GCA_041641575.1. GTDB lineage: Bacteria > Bacteroidota > Bacteroidia > Bacteroidales > JBEPYD01 > JBEPYD01. Next base: position 4 of record JBEPYD010000002.1, on the reverse strand, counting down.
GCCC
>JBEPYD010000001.1:0-751 GCA_041641575.1 Bacteroidales bacterium | reverse complement strand
ATGCCAGCGGCAAACAACTATCAAAAGGTGTATATATCATCCGCCTGGAAGCAGCAAGCGGACAGGCACAGGAGAAGGTGCTGGTGCTTTAGCCGGAAGCTGGATGTTTGAAATTAGAAATTGGAAGTTAGCTGCCGAATATGCCGGCAGCTAACTAAAAAAAACCGTTCGTATGAAATACAAGATAAACCTGGCAATGATCATCTATTTCTGCACCGCGACTTCTTTTTCGCAGATCATTACTGTGAAGCAGAATGGAAGCGGGGATTATGAAAACATACAGGATGCGGTTGATGCAGCCGCAAACGGGGATACGGTGCTGGTTTGGCCCGGAACCTACCAGGAGAATGTGCATATTGAAGAAAAGGATATTGTTCTTGGCAGCTTAACTTTAACAAGCGGGGATATATCTTATGCATATCAAACAATTATTGACGGAAATCACAATGGCGGTTGCATCTGGATAGATGAAGTAAACTTTGCTGAGATAAATGGCTTTACCACAATACATGGTTTTGGAAATGATTATACACAAATGGGTGGCGGAATTCTAGTATATAGATCAGATTATGCAGAAATAAAGAATTGCATTATCAGAGATAATCAGGCTTTATTTTATGGAGCCGGTATCATGTTCTATAATACTGATGGTTTTATATCCGGTTGCATCATCAAAAACAATCATTCCTATACCCGGGGTGGCGGCATTTGCGTATTGAACGCTGAACTGGTATTCGACAGCTTAAATCCC